>JAOZTM010000008.1:0-3300 GCA_029942215.1 Metamycoplasmataceae bacterium
AAATTTGATTTTGTTTATTACAGTGGTAATCACCACGCTTCATATTATCCTGGTGCTAAAAATATCGTTCTTAAAGTTGTGTTTGAGAAAAAAACTTTAAGAATCTTAGGAGCTCAAGGTGTTGGTAAAGGTGCTGATAAAAAGATTGATGTTATTTCAGCAGCTATATTCAGCAAGTCAACAATGTTTGATTTACTAGATTACAACTTAGCTTACTCACCACCATATGGTTCAGCTAAAGATGTTATCAACGTAGTTGGTGCAATCGCAGTTAATAGATTACAACAAAAACTTCAAGTTGTTAAACCCGAAACTTTAACAACAAAAGATCTAATTATTGATGTTAGACCTCAAACAGTATTTGAAGTTGGTAATATCCCAGGATCAATTTGTGTTCCTATCTCAGAATTACATAATGGTTCTAAAATGTTGCCAACTGATAAGAAAGCAAAAATTAATCTTACATGTAGTTCAGGATTAACTTCATATAATGGAATGAAAATTCTTCAAGGTCTTGGATATACAAATGTTTCCAACTGTATAGGTGGACACAATAGATATCATTCAATGAAATGATCAGAAGAGTATAAGCCTTCACTAACTGGAAAGAAAGAAGTTCTTTCAAGTGCTACGGCTGAAAAAATAGTTGCAACTTCAACTGCTGGAGCTAAAACAATCAATGTTGATTGTACAGGTTTAGCTTGTCCAGGTCCAATTCTTAAATTAAAGACTGAAATGGATAAAGTTGAAGATGGAACAATTGTTAATGTTGTTGCAAGTGATTTTGGTTTCGAAGAAGATATCAAAACATGAGCAGTTAAAAACGGGAACACAATAATCTCTGTTGAATCAGATGATTCAGTTGTTAAAGCTTCTTTAATCAAAGGTAAAGATGCTAGCTCATTAGTTACAGAAGATTCTAAAGCTATGGCTCAAGTTATGACTCAAGGTAAAGATAAAGCAACAATCGTTCTATTCTCAGGAGAATACGATAAAGTTCTTGCTGCTATGATCATTGCACAAGCTGCAGTATCAATCGGCAAGAAAGTTGTTATCTTCTCTACATTCTGAGGACTTAACTCATTGAGAATTAAGCCTGAGAAAAAACCTAAAAAGAAATTCATGAAAAAGATGTTTGGAATGATGATGCCAAATGGTGCAGAAAAACTTCCTTTATCTAAAATGAACATGGGTGGAATGGGTAAAGCTATTATCAAATCAACAATGAAAAAACACAATGTTAAGAAACCATCTGAAATGATTCAAGATAGTTTAGACATGGGTGTAAATATCATTGCATGTACAATGTCAATGGACTTACTAGGAATTACAAAAGAAGAACTATACCCAGGAGTTACATTCGCTGGAGCTGCTAAATATGTTTCTGATTCTGATGATTCAAATCTAACTGTATTTATATAAGAACTACTTCCAATCGGAAGTTTTCTTTATAATATTTGTATGGAAACAATAACAAGAGGTTTTACAAACCTTAAAAAATACAAAGATGGAAACAAAATGATTATCTATAAAACTTACAATGGATTTAATCACGCAGTTAAATATGAAGACCTTTCATCTTTTTCTTTCGTTCCAAAATTGTTGGAAAACTCAGAAGAAAAAATAGTTTCAACTTTCATCGAAGGAGAAGAACTTTCTAAACCTTCTACAGAAGACCTTAAAAAATTAGGACAAATAATGAGAGAGATTCATACCTCAGATTTGAAATTGCCTAAGAACAATCTTAAACAAAGAGCTCATGCTTATTTAAAGACTATTCATGAAAAGGGAATACACATCGACGTTCTTGAAGACAATTACAAATCTATGATCAAACTTATTTATAAAATGCAAAAGGTCAATCCATTACATAACGACATTTGAATGTCAAACATTATCAAAGACGGAGACTCAAAAATTTGATTGATAGATTGAGAATATGCAACAATGGGAGACAAGCACTTTGACCTTGCCTATTACATAGAAGCACAAAAACTTGATGAAGGTCAACAGAAAATGTTGCTTGATGCTTATGACGCAGTTGATGGGAAACCTTCGCATAATAAAGAACTACTTGAGAAGTATAAAAGGTTTGTAATTTGATTAACTATTTGTTGAGCTCATGCACAAGACGAACTTCCATTTCCAACTCAAGATTTGATTTCAAAGTTAGGAGCTAAATAATGAAAATACTAGTAACTGGAAAATCAGGTTCAGGAAAAACAACATTACTTAATTCACTAGGTCTACAAAATATACATTTTGCAGATGACTACGTAAAAGAAGTTATGTATAAAAAAGATTCTGGTTTTTATAAAGATGTAGTTAAAGAATTTGGGGATGTAATTAATGATGAAGGTCTTGATTCTGAGAAGTTAGGAACAATTGTTTTTAACGACAAAGAAAAGATGGATAGATTAAATCAATTAGTTGTTCCTTATATAAGAGAATGAATTTCTTCATTACCAGGTGGAGCAATTGTTGAAATGGCAGTCTATATAAATATGGAAGATGCTTATAAAGATCTCTTTACTAAAGTAATACTTATTGAAAGAGACGACAATAACATTGATGACAAATTTAAATATCTAGAAATCAAATCACAACCAATTGGTGATAACAAAATTAAGTACACACATATAATAAAAAATGATGGACACATTGGTGATGCAACAATAGAATTAAAAAGCTTATTAACTTAAGTTTTTTTTAATAAACTATATACAATTTATATATGAATAAAATAAGAAGACATTTCCCAGAAAATTGACCTAAGACAACAGCTTATTTAAAAGTGTTTTTACCAATCATTTTTGGTTCAATGTTTTTTGCTTTAAATGGCGTAGTAGATAATTTCATGGTTGGACACATCTACAAAGGACAAGCGGCATTAACTGTTGTTAATTCTTGAACTAACATAGTTACAGGTTGATTAATTGGTGTTGCTGCAGGTGGAGCTGTTGTTATGGCTCAGTTCTATTATTCAAAGAAATATAAGACGGCGCAAGAACTTGCTCGTTATAGATTTTGATTATCTATTGCACCAGTTATTATTCTTTCTACAATTGCTTGAGCTGCTCCTGATGTTTTAATTAGAATGTTTTATCACGGTGATGTTTCTACTCTTGAAGGTGCTGCAATTATGTCGAACGCAAAAGAGTATTTAAGAATAATTTCTGCACAATGGTTATTGATAACAGTTTCATTCAACCTTGGAAATATGCTTAGAGAACTACGTAAGGGAAAGATTCCTATGTTATGAGGAATTGGTACTCTGATCACAAACATCTCTTTAAATGC
>JAOZTM010000008.1:3400-13153 GCA_029942215.1 Metamycoplasmataceae bacterium
AATGCACTTGCTGCAATGGCTGCCGTGTTTGTTGGATCTCACTTAGGTAAGAAGAACTTCAAGCAAGCAAAGATAAACTCTGATGAATTAAAAGGTTTCAATACAAGCATGGCCGTACTTCTAGCAATTGCACTTTCTATATTTGCAGCATTGCTTCCATATATGACATTCTTTACCAAAGAGCAATATGACGCTTCTGGAAATATTACCCTTGATAATGTAAGGTTACTAGTTCAAGTTCAACGTTCTCTTTGAGTCGTAGCAATATTCTATCCTATGTGAATTTGATTCTCTACTTCATATAGAAACGGATCAGCTGGTGGTAAAGGTTCATGATTTGCTGTAGTTGATTGAATAATCACAGGACCAATTCAATTGGGTTGATTAGCAGCAATGGCTTTCGGAATTATTCCTCAATCAGCATTCATGTCTGAGAACTTCTGAACAATGTATGCAATATTCTACTTAAGTGATTTCTTAAAATTGATCATTATGGAATTACTTTATTACAAAACAAATTGATTACATTCTCTTACTGGAAAAGAAGAGCAAGGTGAATTAGCGCAAGCTAAAGATCAATCAGAATTATCGAAAAGAACTTAATACCTATATAATTAAGTCATAGTAGTCAGTGATTAAGTGTTGTGCAACCTTATGAGACTAATAGAATAACTCACTATACGAGTAAAGAAGCTCATTGAGGGTGGTACGTTAGCCCCTCAGGTGAGTTTTTTTGTTAAAGGAGCATAAAATGCAAACAAAAACATCAAAAGAAATAAGGCAAATGTGATTGGATTTTTTTGAATCTAAAAACCATCAAGTAGTTGAATCAAAATCATTAGTTCCAGTTAATGATCCTTCTTTACTTTGAATCAATTCAGGTGTTGCTACTTTAAAGGATTACTTCTCAGGAATCAAGATTCCAAAGAATCCCAAGATTACTAATTCACAAAAATCAATTAGAACAAATGATATTGAAAATGTTGGAGTTACTGCAAGGCACCATACATTCTTCGAAATGCTTGGTAACTTCTCAATTGGAGATTACTTCAAAGAAGAAGCTATTGAATTAGCATATGAAATGCTTACTGAAGTATTCAAGTTCGATCTTGATAAGCTTTACTTTACATATTACGAAGAAGATGCTGAAACACTTGCAAAATGAAAAGCATTAGGTATTGCAGATGATCATTTAGTTAAGGGTGATAAAGATATGAACTTCTGAGATATGGGTAAAGGACCTTGTGGACCTGATACTGAAATCTTCTACGATAGAGGAGAAAAGTATGATCTTGATAAAGTTGGAGTTAAATTAATTGCTGAAGATATTGAAAACGATAGATACGTTGAAATTTGAAACGTAGTGTTCTCAGAATTTAACAATGATGGAGAAGGTAACTATAAAGAGTTAAAACAAAAGAACATTGATACAGGAGCTGGATTAGAAAGAATAGTTTCTATCTTTCAAGATGCACCAACAAACTTCGACACAGACTTATTCTTACCAATCATAAGAACAGTTGAGAAAATGTCAAATGAACAATACGTAATTGAAAATTACTTTATGAATGATCCTAAACAAACTGAAATAAATAAGAAGTTTAAAATCATTGCTGATCACTCTAGAGCTATAGCTGTTGCTATTCAAGATGGTGCTGAACCTTCAAACACTTCAAGAGGTTATATCATCAGAAGACTTATCAGAAGAACTTATAGAGCTGGTGTTCAATTAGGTTTAGATAAGACTGGTTTCATTTCTAAGTTGCTACCCGTAATTCAAGATGTATTACATATCTACAAATTAGATATCGAAAAGATTGCAAAGATTATTGATTTCGAAGAAACTGCTTTTTCAAAAACTTTAGAAAAGGGTGAAGCTCTTTTATTCAAAGAAATAGAAAACAAAAAAGAACTAGACTTCTCTGTTGCATTTAAACTTTTTGAAACTTATGGATTCCCAATTGAAATGACAAAAGAGATAGTAGAAGAAAAAGGTATATCTTTAGATATAACAAAATTCGAAGAATACAAAGCTAAACATGCAGCAGCTTCAAGATCTTCAAAAAAGAGCGCAATGAAATCTCAAATAGAAATTTTGAATTCTCTAGAAGAAAAAGTATCTGAATTTATCGGATATGAGTCTTTAACTGTTTCTTCAAGAATTAAAATGACTAAAGAAGAGAACGGAAAATATTACACACTTACAAACAGAACTGTTTTCTACGCAACTGGTGGTGGACAAGAATTTGATTCAGGAACTATTGGTGGTGTTGAAGTTATTGATGTATTAAAAGATAAGCACGGAAACAATTGACATGTTACAGCTTCTCCAGTTGAGGGATTAAGAGTTGAACTTATTGTAAATAAGAATTCAAGAAGAAGAAGAGCAAGAAACCACTCTGCTACTCACTTATTGGCAGCAGCTCTTAAAGAGGTTACTGGTAAACCGACACTTCAAGCAAGTTCGTATAACGATGATCAAAAGCTAACATTTGGTTTCAAAACAAATGATAGATTAACTGAAAATGAAATTAAAAGAGTAGGAGAGATTGTTAATAAATATATTACTGATTCATTAGACTCAATGATAACAAGTTCTACATTGGACGAAGCTATTGCTAATGGTGCAACAGTGCTTGAAGATGAAGATTACTCTGAAGTTGTAAGAGTAGTTGATTTCGGTGTCTCTAAAGAGTTGTGTGGAGGAACACACGTTGAGAACACTTCGATCATTCAAAAGTTCTTAATTACTAAATATGAAAAAAGAGGAACTGGAATCTTTAGAATAGAAGCGATAACATCAAACAAGAAAGTTGAAGAGTTTGAATATTCTGAAAAAGAAACTGCTATCCATGATTTAGAAAAAATAATTTCAAAGAATAAGAAACTAGATTCTAAATATTCAATCCCATATAAAGACGACATTAAGTCAATCTTGAAAGCTACAGCGGATGCGATCAAAGATAAGATGGCTTTGATTAAAAACTCTTTAACTACTAAAGTAGACTTTGCAGACATAACTCCAGTTGATATCAACGGAATCAAAACAATTGAAATAGAAGTAGATAATTCATCATCTGCAAAATCGACTTTAATATCTGTAAGAAATGAATTCAAAGATTCATTAGTTATTGTTACTTCTAAAGAAGGTTTAGTTGGAATGGGTTCACTTACTTATGATTGTCAAGAACAGTTCTCTAAGCAGTTCCCTAATGCCAAAGGTGGCGGAAATAAAGAATTCGTTATGGGGAAGTTATAATGAGAAAATTAGGACTAGACGTTGGAAGCAAGACTTGTGGTTTTGCATTAAGCGATGAATTAAATATTACTGCTCAAGGAAAAGAGAATTTCCATTTCGAAGAAAAAGAATGAAATGTTTTAATTGAGAAAGTTAATCAATACTTGAATGAATATGAAATTGACACTATAGTAGTAGGTTATCCAACTTACCCTTCGGGTGATAAGTCAGAAACAACATATATGATTGAAGAGTTTCTTGAAATTCTTAAAAGCTCAACAACAATCAAAGTTATTACTATTGATGAAAACGGAACAACAAAGAAAGCTAATGAAGTTATGATCAAGGCCGGACTTACTCGTGAGAAGAGAAAAGAATATAAAGATCAGATTGCAGCTCAATTAATATTAGAAGACTATTTAGCAAGACTTTAGTCTTTTTTATTTATAATTAATCTAATATGACAAACGAAGATAAAAAAATTGAAGTAAAAACTGAAGACGGAAAAACACTGCAAGGTGAAATTCTTTTCACATTCGAAGCTAATGGAGATGATTTTATATTGTATGAAATTAATGAAGAAGTCTTTGCTGCAAAAATTGATGATAATAAAGAACTTAGACAAGT
The DNA here is from genome assembly GCA_029942215.1 of Metamycoplasmataceae bacterium. GTDB lineage: Bacteria > Bacillota_I > Bacilli_A > Mycoplasmatales > Metamycoplasmataceae > Mycoplasma_O. The sequence continues at coordinate 7,266 of JAOZTM010000008.1, forward strand.
AGAAGAAGACGAATGACCTTTAGTAGAAAAGATATTCAACCAATTCATGGAAGACTTAGAGGACGAAGATGCTTAGTGAAACAGGATATTGAATTCTCTTTGGCTCAATCTTCTTAGCGTTGGCAATAATGATTGCTGCTTGATTAATAATGAGACACAAGATTAAAAAAATTAAAAATCAATATGCAACTGATGAAACTAAATTCAATGATGTATCAAAGATAAAGCATATTGAAGATAGAGGAGAAGAACATGGTGTTCTTCTTTGAACCGAAAAGAAAAAGGAAAAAAATCCTTTAGATGATTACCAAATGGAATTCCTTATTAATACGGTTATTAGAAATCGTTATAAAAAGTTTTCTGTATCTGATTCAAATACATACATCTCGAAGTCATTAGTTAAATTAGCTAAAGCTACAAGTGAAAAAAAGAATCCAGATATTATTATTCAACATAATTGAGTTAACTTGAATGATGAGTTTGACGTATTGTTTAAAACATTGAAGGTTGGTGGTCTTGTAGTTGTAACTAACGCCTATGGAAGAGAAGCCAAGAAATTGATGTCTTATGCAAGAATGACAGGAATCAGAAGAGAACAACATAAGAAGATTGGTAAAGGAATAATTCTTTTAGCCAAATAATTTGATAAAATACTAAATATACAAAAGGAGTAAACATGGAAAAAAATATATTAACAAGAGAAGGTCTACAAAATCTTAAGAAAGAACAAAAGAACTTAATTGAAGTTGAAAGACCTAAAGTAATTCAAGAAATCAAGGAAGCAAGAGCTCAGGGAGATTTATCTGAAAATGCTGAGTTTGATGCCGCTAGACAAAAACAAGGTATTATCGAAGATAGAATCCAAGACATTGATTCAATCCTTGAAAATACTAAATTAGTTTCTAAGACAGCAACTGACAAAGTAAGAATTGGTTCTAAAGTTACTATTCAAGAACTTAAGAAAGATAAAAAAGAAGTTTACACAATTGTAGGTTCATTAGAAGCAGATCCATTTAGTTTCAAGATCTCTAACGAATCAGAATTAGCTAAAGCATTACTAGGTCAAGAAAAAGGCGCAGTAGTAAAAGTTATGGCAACAAAAAAATACGATGTTAAAGTAATAAAAATTGACAATAAATAAATTTTTAAAGTAAAAACAAGAGAAATCCTGTTTTTTTATTTATAATATACAAATGAATAACATTGATAAATTTGCAAAAAAGATACTTATAACTCAAGCAGAAATAGACCAAAAGTGCGTTGAATTGGCACAATGAGTAGATTCTGAGTATAAAGATTCTAAGAACTTAATACTAGTAGGATTACTTAAAGGATCTATTCCTTTTATGGCTGAACTTGTGAAAAGTGTCCAAACAATTCACACTATGGACTTCATGACTATCTCTTCATACGATGGAGAAGTTAAGTCATCTGGTAACGTTAAAATTATCATGGATCTTGCTACAAACATAGTTGATAAAGATGTTCTTATAATTGAAGACATAGTTGATTCAGGGAGAACATTAACAACAACAATTGATATGCTTTCAAAAAGAAATCCCAAATCGCTTAAGGTCTTAACTTTATTAGACAAACCAGAAGGAAGAACTAATGGATTCGAAGTTGATAAATTTGGTTTTAAAGTTCCTAATGAGTTTTTATATGGTTTTGGATTGGACGTAAATGAGAAGCTTAGAAATCTTCCTTATATAGCAGTATTCAATAAAGATTTAATAGATGAATTAAATGACTAAAAAAGTCATTTTTTTATATAATTAAGGCATGATAAAAATTAAAGATTTAAAGTTTCAATATTCTGGTTCTAAAAAATTCGCTATTGATGGCGTAAATTTAGAAATACCTTCAGGTAAGTATGTTGCCATAGTTGGACATAACGGTTCAGGTAAGTCAACTCTTTCTAAATTACTTGTAGGTCTATATAAGCCAACAGAAGGTTCAATAGAAATCGAAAACGTTGCTATTAATAAAAAGAACCTAAGAAAAATTAGATCTAAGATCGGGATTGTATTTCAAAATCCTGATAATCAATTCATTGGTGCTTCAGTTGAAGACGATATTGCTTTCGGATTAGAAAACAAAAAGCTTTCAAGAGAAACAATGCAAAAGCTTGTAGTTGAGTATGCTTCTAAGGTTGGAATGGAAAATCATTTAAACAAAGAACCACAATCTCTTTCAGGTGGACAAAAGCAAAGAGTAGCTATAGCATCTACACTTGCACTTGATCCAAGTATTATCATCTTTGATGAAGTTACATCAATGTTAGATCCAAAAGGAAGAAGAGAAGTTATTGAATTAATTAAATCAATTCAGAAACAAAAAGATAAAACTCTTATTTCAATTACACACGATATGGATGAAGCTATTTTAGCTGATCTTATTTTAGTGTTTGCTGGTGGTAAGCTTATAGCTTCGGGTTCTCCTGCTGATATTCTTAATGATAAGAAGATTACTGAGACTGCTCATATAGATGCTCCATTTATATATAAGGTTTCAGAAGCGTACGATAAAAAGAACCCTACATATAATAGGAAAAGGTTGGTGGATTCAATATGCAAATAAAAACTAATAACCTTACATATATCTTTGATAAAGGAATGTATTCAGAGTTTAAAGCTATCGATAATGTTTCATGTGAACTTAGAGATGGAGAGTTCATAGCTATCCTAGGACCTACAGGTTCAGGGAAGACAACATTTATTGAACATTTAAACGCTTTATTAATTCCAACAGAAGGTGAAGTTGTAATTGATGGAAGAATAATCAAGAACACAAAAAGAAAACTTAAGAAGATTAAAGAGCAGAGAAAGAAAGTTGGAATAGTTTTCCAATTTGCTGAGTATCAACTGTTTGAAGAAACGATTGAAAAAGATATTTGTTTTGGTCCTATCTCAATGGGAGTTCCAAAGGAAGAAGCTAAAGTCTTAGCTAAAAAATACATTAAGTTAGTTGGACTAGATGAATCTTATTTAAAGATTTCTCCATTCTCATTATCAGGTGGACAAAAGAGACGGGTAGCTTTAGCGGGTATATTAGCTATGGAACCAGAGATATTAATTCTGGATGAACCAACAGCTGGTTTAGATCCTGAAGGTGAAGTTGCTATGTATGAGATATTCAAGAAGCTTCATAGAGAAGGAACTGGTGTTGTAGTTGTAACTCACAACTTAGATCATGCTCTTGAACATACCGAAAGAACAATCATCTTTAACGAAGGAAAAATAGTTGAAGACGGTAAAACGATGGATATTCTTTATAACAAGAAAATGTTAGAAGAAAATGAGTTGGAAGTACCTAAGTTAGTTTCACTAGTTGCAGAACTAGAGTCAAAAGGTAAGAAGATTGGAAAGATTAATACCATTAGTCAATTGATTAATAGAATAGGAAAATAAATGAAAAGTGCATCAATAGGAAAATACATTCCTGGCAATTCTATAATTCATAGAATGGACCCAAGGATTAAACTGGCAGTAAATATAATATTCATTGTATTAGCTTTTATAGTTAAGTCTTTCTTGATGCAATTTACTTTACTACTACCTATTCTTATTGCTTTTGGGATTTCAGGATTAAGAAAGAAACAAATTCTTACAATCATGGTTCCTGCTTTAATAGTTGGGATATTCTTATTCGCTATTAACATGTACATGATTGAGCCATTAAGACCTACTGATGTAGTTCCTTGAAATTATGAATGAGTATGAAAGTCATTGACATTCAACTATAACGTTCTTAAGATGACGTTAATCATAACAATAAGAATCTACATGATGATCCTTATAACTACGTTATTAGTTTCAACAACTAAACAAGTTGCTATAACTAAAGCTCTTGAAGATTTAATGTGACCACTAAAATGAATTAAGATTCCTGTTAATGTTATTGCGATGATAATTTCAATCGCTTTAAGATTTATTCCAACTCTTCTTGAAGAAGCTCAAAGAATAATGAAAGCCCAGTCTTCTCGTGGAGTTGACTTTAAGAATGGTGGAATTAAAACAAAGACGAAGTCTATGATAACTTTAACTATTCCATTATTCGTTTCTGCATTCTCGAAAGCTGAAGATTTAGGTAATGCTATGGAGACAAGAGGATATGACCCATATGAAAAAAGAACAAGATACAGAAACTACAAACTAGGATGAATAGATTTATTCACTGCAATAATGGTTGTTGGTTTAATTGTATTTATTGCTCTTGACATTCATGGTGTTATCAGTTTACCTATATGATGAGCATACTAATTTAACCTTTATAATATAACTATGATTCAATGATTCCCCGGACACATGGCAAAAGCCATCAATCAAATAACTGAAAAAGCTCCACTAGCTGATCTTTTCATTGTTGTTCTAGATGCTAGAGCGCCTATTTCTTCATACAACGAAGAGTTTGACAAGATAGCACCTCATAAACCTAGACTATTTGTAATCACAAAGATTGATCTTGCTGATACTGATAAGCTAAATGCGATCATGCATAAGTTCAACAGAGATGGCGATACTGCTATCTCAGTTTCCTTAAAGAAAAAGAACGCAACTAATAGAATTTTGAAAGAAGCAGAGAAACTTCTTGAACCTAAAAGATTAAAGGATCTAAAAAAAGGATTACTAAAACCACGTCTTAGAGCGATTGTAATCGGAGTTCCGAATTCGGGTAAGTCAACCTTAATCAATTTGCTTGCAGGTAAGTCTAAAGCAAAAGTAGGGAACATGCCAGGTGTAACAAAAGGACAACAATGAGTTAATGCGGGACAAATTCACTTATTAGATACTCCCGGAATACTTTGACCTAAGTTTGAAAAACCATTGATTGGAATCAAGTTAGCAGTTATAGGTTCAATCAAAACTGACATCATTCCAAAACAAGAATTTTTCAATGAAGGATATAAATTATTAACGAAGTTCTATCCAAACAAGTTGATTGACTTAGGATTGACACCGGCTTATGATGAGACAACTATCTACTCTAACTTGTTAAAGTTATGTAGAGACAGAAAACTTATGAAGCAGGGTGGAGAATTAGATTTAGATAAAGGTTATAGATATTTTACTAACTTCCTTCATAATTTAAGGGAAGTAACATATGATTAAGAGGATTAACAAAAGGAGCTACAATGGCTAAAGAATTTAAAACACATAAAGCAGTACCTACAAAATATAAATGGGACCTATCTTTTTTATTAGAAGGTAAAACACCAGAAGAAACAATTAAGAAGGTTCTTAAGAATTTTGAATACGACTTAAAAGTAAAGGATTCAAAATATGATTCACCAGAAGCTTACCTTCTTTATTTAAAGAAAGACGAAGCATCAACAATGTTGCACTTGAAACTTTTGAATTATATTTCTAATTCAACTTCAATAAACGTTGCAGATCCAGTTCCTTCTGCATTAAGTCAACAACTTAATTTTGGTATTTACGAAATTCAAAAAAAGTTAGGGTCTGAAGATATTAGATTTTTTAAGAACTCAGCTAAATTAGAAAAATGAGCAAAGCTACCAAAGTTTAAAGAATACAAATATTCTATTGAAAGTAAGTTGGAAGAAAAGAAGTTTCAATTACCAAAGGCAATCCAAGAATTTAGAATTAAAGAATCAAGAGCGGACGTAAGTGCTGCTGAACCATTCTCACTTTTAACTAATGCAGAATTAGATTATGGATTTGCAAAAACAAAAGCTGGTAAAAAAATAAAAGTTACTCAAGCGAATAGAGTTACTTTAGGTAAACATAAAGATTTTTCTGTAAGAAAGTCTTCGCAAATAGCTTATATGACAGCGTACTTCAAACACAAAGGTACTTTGGCAAATCTTTTGTATCAACACAAGAAAAGAGAATCAACTTTTGCACTTATCAAGGGTCATAAAACTG
>JAOZTM010000009.1:0-8837 GCA_029942215.1 Metamycoplasmataceae bacterium
TATTAAGAATGGCAGTGCCAGCAATGATAGCTATGCTAGTTTTTGGTTTATACACCTTTATAGATAACATTTTGTCAATTCAGTTTGCAGGAGACAGTTATAACGGAGTTGCTACTAGTTTGGGTGGAACTCAAATGGGCGGAACTACAACAAAAGAATTGGTAAGGTTGTTCATGGCCGGTGGAGGGCCGATTACGTCATTCATGTTTGCAATAGTAATGCTTTTTGCAGTTGGTGTTTCAAGAAGAGTCTCAGTTAATATAGGAGCAGGAAATAAAGAAAGAGCAATCAAAACAATGAAAACAACTTTGCAGACTTCACTATTAATTTCAATTCTGATAGTGCCTATTTTACTGTTCACTGCAAAGCCATGAATCGCTTCTCAATATGATGCAAACCCAGCAATGGCTTCTTTAGTAGCTGAACACGCATACGATTATATTTGAATAATAATAATTTCATTTCCAATTATGATGTTTAATCAAATTCTGACTTCACTATTAAGAACAGAAGCGAGGAATGCACAAGCTCTAATAGCTATGGTAGCGCCATTAATAATAAACCTTTTGTTTGATTGAATTTTTATGGGTCCAGGAGGCATGGGTGTTGAAGGTGGGGCTTGGGCTACATTCATTTCATATTTCATCACCACAATATTGCTTGTGATTTTCATATCCCGAAATAAAAACTCGAGAATAAAGTGGAAAAATCTTTTTGGTAGTTCAGGCTTTCAACTGATAACGTTGTTAGGAGTTGTACTTGTTGGGATCGCACCTTTTCTAAGGAATATGGCGCAGTCATTAACTCAAACAATAGAAATGAAACAAGTTCAAAGTGTTTCGATGGCAGTCTATGGATCTCCGATGGTTATGACTTTTGCCTTGACAGCAGTATTTCCAATTTTTGGTTTGTTCTTTCCAATTATGTTCGGCTTTGTACAAGCCGGGTCCCCTATGGCCGCCTATAACTTTGGCGCAAAAAATATGAAAAGGGTAAGACAAACAATCTTTTGGGTAGTGGTTTATTCTTTCATAACAGGATTGTTAATTTATCTAGTTTCTACATTTGGGCTATTTAACATATTAAGTAAATGACTAGGGAATGAAGACAAAGTCTTTACCAATTCTAGTTCTGGAGTATTGCATGCATGATTCATAACTATTTCGCCAAGCAAGACTGCTTTCACAATGCATACTATGGAAAAAGCTAAAAACATCTATTCAATTATGATGTTGGGAATGCCAATGATGGGAATAATGTTGGGTGGAATGATTTTATTCGGATCAACAGACAGAATAATTTTGAATATTGTTTCTTCATCATTAAGAGGTTTCATACTATTCTTCCCTTTCATATTCTTGTTCTCATTCATAGCAATTCAAAATCCAGGAGATATGATAACCAATGTTGCGGGACACAATGGTATATTCACAAATGAATTTATATTCTGATGATTCTATCCGGCAATAATTTCTTTTGCGTCATTATTGGTATTTATAACAATGATAATAGTGTTTAAACACCTTAAGACAAAGAAAGTTGTTACACTTGACTCTAGAATAGAAAAACTTCATAAATGAGCTTCAAACAGAAGAAAAGCCAGGAAAGCAAGACGTACTACATAGTCGCTTTTTTTGTATGTTATAATTCAAATATGAAAACAAAGTTTATACGTAATACGTTGTTTAATATTGTTTTAACAGTTGGAATAGTTGTTGGAGTTGGTATTTTCTTCAAAAATGAATCAATCATTCAGTCAGCTCATGGAAACACGAGTTTGATTATTTCAGCATGAGTTATAGGTGGGGTTATATCAATAGCATCAGCTCTAGCATTTTCATTACTTAATATCAAGTCAAAGAACAATGATAATAATGTTGCTGAGTTCGTAAGTATGGCTTATGGAACAAGGATGGGAAGATTAGCTAAATGATCATTCATGTTTTTATATTATCCAATATACCTATATGTAATAGCAATATTCACAACTTCAAAAATGTTTGACTTATTCGGATTTACAGGAACAGGGTATACATATACGCTTTACTTATTACTTGCTTCTACAGGTATTGCCGCAACATTTATAGCAATAACAATATTTGCACCAAAAATTTCTAAGATCACACAATTCTCAACAACAGCAATTAAAATGATTCCTTTCATAATGCTTGCAGCAGTTGTCATTGGAGCGATATTTATGCCAAGTAATAATGCCTATTGGAATGGTGGTCGGCAAACCATTATGGCTTCTATACAAGCGTCACATGCCGCACAACAAACTTCAGGAAGTTCAGGGATTGCAATAATCTTCTTTATTATCCCAGCTGTTAAATTCTCGTTTGATGGATTCATAAGTGTTACAGGAAATAAAAGATCATCAAGTATTAAATCAGTAAGTTGAGGAATTACAATTGGAATGATCATCGTAACCGTCATATATATATTGACCACAATAGCTATCCTTAATCAAGGTGTTACGAATGTTTCTGATGCACTGGTGAGTTTCTTTGGAGGAGACATTAATAATCTCTCTGGCGGCTATCTAGCAATGAAGAAAGCTATTATGGCAATTATTGTTATCTCTGGTTTAGGTTCGCTTAATGGATTCTCAATCATTTGAAATAAAATGGCGAAGCAAGCACTGGATACAAAAAAAGTTAGATCTGAAGGAAGAATTGGTTTACTACTAATACTTGCATTCACGTTTTCAGTTGTTCCTTGATTATTATTCTCAATCGCAACAGGAGACGCAATTGAAACATTTAATGTTGTAAGTGAAATTGTACTTCTACTAGGGTTCGCAGTAAATGCATTGATCCTCGCGAAAGTTATTTACATGGTAATCAAAAACAAAATTAAGTTATCCTGGGTATTCATTTTGATGTCCGCGATTGCAATATTAGGAATAACAGCAACTGCCGGTTATAAGATTATCGATGGTTTGTTAATTGACCTTATTCTTCATGGAGCACAAAACGGATACTTTGGATGACCAAAATGAACATATTTAATACTATTTTCATTGGTTATGGCTCAATTCATAGTTGCTCCGTATGTGGCTGAAAAGGTTATGAATTACGTTGCAATTCCTAATAACGCTTGAGATAAAATAACTTATCCATTTAGAACAACAAGAAGTAAATTATTGAGAGATCAAATAAAGTAATCTTGGTTGTATTAATTAACTATACAAGTTAGTTTTTTTTATTCTTTCTATTAAGGTTATAAATAGTAAAATGTATATAGAAAAGAGGAAATATGACAATGACAAAAAGTCTGCCAAAAGTCAACTATAAACAGAACAGAAGAATATTTCAACCTATAATCGGTGTCTTATTAATTGCTGCCTGAATATTAGTTTCAACTTTGGCATTTAATTCCTTAGGGAATGCAACCAAGTTAATGGCTAACGCCATGATTGGATTAGCTATTGGTTATGTACTTCAAAGATCGTTCTTTGGATTTGCAGGAACAGTAGTAAGAACAGAAAAGGGATCTCCCAAATTAGCATATGCTGTATTACTGCTATTTGGACTAGGGGCATTGGTTGTAACGATCTGATATGCATCAACTAATATACCAACTGGAATTTTAGGGCATCGTCCAATATCTTTAGGAACAGTGCTTGGAGCAGCAATCTTCGGAGCTGGAATGATAATGGCTAAAGCTTGTGCTTCAGGAATCTTAACTGATATGTCTAAAGGAACAATATTCGTTGTAATAGTTGTTGTATTCTTTATTATTGGTGCAGGTCCAGGACAAATGATTCAAGATGTTATGAATGGTAGAGGTTCATCTAATTTAGGTATTGCATCTGGGGTCAACTTATTAAAATCACCATTAGGTATTGCAGGGGCAGTTATTCTTACATTACTACTTCTTATATTTGTAGCTTTAGGTGTTCATGTAATTTCTAAGAAAATTAGAACTAATAGAAAATTAGATATTGATAAAATTGAGTTTTCAATGGGTGAAAAAGCAGATATTTTTGCAGACTGATTAAAAGCTAATCAATGATCAGAAGTAAAAAATCGAAAATTATTTTCAGCTGCTTGATTTAGATTTATTTATTTCACAATCTTTGCAAGAAAATGAGGGTTATACTTCGGTGCAATAGCAATGCTAATTGCTATAGTTGGTGTTATGTTAATCAATGGAAAGGGATGAGGTGTTACTACTTCATTTGCAAGAATGTTCCAGTGAGTTACACATGTTCAAGTAATGACAGGTAAAGGCGCAAATAACACAATACTTCAAGATGTAGGTACATGAAGAAATGCAGGAATCGTTGTTGGAGCCATTGGTTATATGTTAATGGCTAACAAGTTTAGATTCACAAGAACATTCAAAGGAATGTCTGCGTGAAAAGTTGTTGGTACAATATCTCTTGCTGCAGTTGCTGGATTCATGCTTGGGTTCGGCGCACGTATGGCTGACGGATGTAACGCTGGGCAACTTGCAACAGGAATAATGACATTCTCATTATCATCATGATTATTTGGAGCTGGGATGGTAATAGGTGGAATAGCAGGAATATACTTGATGAGAGTAATTAATAAGAAATTTAAAATTTAAGTAAAACGAAAAGGAGACAAAAATGTCTAATAAAAAAATAGTAGTTATTGGTGGAGGAGCAGGTGGAGGTTCATTTGCTGCAAGAGTAAGACGTCATGATAATGATGCAGAAATTAAAATATTCGAAAGGTCACCATTTGTAAGTTATTCAAACTGTGGTCAACCATATTTAATTTCAGGAGCTAAGCCAGACTTCGCTTCTATCATTGTTTATTCACAACAAGATTGAAAAGAGCAATACAACGTTGAAGCATTACCTTCACATGAAGTTACTGCAATCAATAGAGAAGCAAAAACGGTTTCAGTTACTAACTTAGTTTCAGGTGATACTTTTGAAGAATCATATGATACTTTAGTTGTATCTCCAGGAACTCCAGCACTTATGCCAGGAATCCCAGGACTTAAAGAAGCTAAGAATGTTCACGCATTAAAAACACCAGATCAATTACAAGGAATTATGAAAGACCTAGATGCAGGAGCTAAAAAAGCTGTTGTTATCGGTGGTGGATTTATTGGACTTGAAATTGCTGAAAACTGTAAACATGTTGGAATGGAAGTTTCATTAGTTGATACTTCAGAAAAACTTTTATTCAAAGTTATGGATGAAGACTTCTCAGTATTCATTAACCAAGCTTTAGTTGAAAACGGTATTGATTTAAAATTAGGTCAAACCGTTACTGAAATTAAAGACGGTGGAGAAACAGTTGTTTTAGGTTCTGGTCAAGAACTTGATGCAGACATTATTTTCATGGTTGTTGGTACAACAGTTGAAGTTGGAATGTATAAAGATGCTGGTCTTGAAATTGGAGTTACAGGTGGAGTTAAAGCTAACTTAACATCTCAAACAAATGATAAAGATATTTACGTTATAGGGGATGCTGCTGAAACGGTTGATTGAAAAGGAAAACCATCAAGAATTCAATTAGCGATTATTGCTCAAAGAATGGCTACCGTAGGTGCTAACCACCTTTATGGAGTTAAAGATGAATTCAAAGGTGTTCAAAATGCTGCATCACTTTCTATATTTGGAAAGACAGTTGCTGCTGTTGGATATACAGAAGAATATTTAAAAGAAAACAACATTGCATATGATAAATCAATTGGTATTGAACAACACGCAATCCTACATGGACAAAATGTTTTCTTAAAAGTTATGTATGCTAAAAATGGGGAAATTCTTGGAGCTCAATCAGCAGGACCTGATTCAGCAGAGAAAAGAATTAACTATATAGCAATGGCTATGATGTACAAGATTCCAGTTCAAGAATTATTGCATTTCCAAACTGCTTATAACCCAGTTGTTGATACTCAAAGAGATCCTGCAAACTTAGTTGCTAGAATCGCTAGAGCTCAAATGGATGGAATCACAGAAAATACTACAACAGTAGAATTGGATTCATATTTAGAAAAAGGATACAAACTTCTTGATGTTAGAACTAAAGAAGAATGAGACGAAGGTCATCATCCAAAAGCTACTTTATTCCCATTACAAGAACTTACTGAAAAAATGAGTACACTTGATAAAAATGAGAAATACATTATTTACTGTAGAAGAGGTGCAAGAGCATATAACTTCCAGTTAAGAATGAAGAATGATGGATTTAAAGATGTTGTGAATGTACTTGGTGCATGAGATCACATGTCTGTATATGATTCATATAAATTCGAAAATAACAAGAAACAAGAAAACAGAAATACTTCTGCATGTAAAGCTTGTAAATAAGAAATGGGCAACCATTTTTTTATTTTCTTTATAATAGATGTATGTCTTTAACAACAAATATCATTTTATGAACAGTTTCGATAGTACTTGCCGTATCCGGTATCGTTTTTGGTATTATCGCGTCTTACAACTCTAGTAAAGCAAATAAATCAATTAAAAATATGCTACAAACAAAGGGTGTTAAAGAGTCTGCAAGAAAATATTTCTTTGATTCATTAAAGGATAGTATTCATGCAAATCGAAAATCTATAAAAAAATTAGAAGAACCTAAGTTGACATTTTTTGATTATTCAATTGTTAGTACATCAGCTAGACTTAGTTTTATAAATGCAGAAACAGCAAAGTTACTACGTGACAGTGAATATTCTGATTTAATTGAAAAATTCCAAACATGTAAAACTAGGTTAGATGAACTGTTTACTGATTCAATTAATATAAAAGAATTATCAACAACTTCAGCTATGGACAAAAAAACAAAACAAAAACTAATCGGATACCATGAATCAGTTATCAAAATTTCAACTGAACTAATGAAAGAGTTTACAAAGATTTCAGAAGAGTCTTAATCATTGTATAATTTCAATTATGGAAACTAAACTTAAAGTAGAATATAGAACAAGAATAGATAAATACATTGCCGAAAATTCTAAGATATCAAGATCTGATATTAAAAAATTAATCGAAGGTCATGCCGTTTTTGTTAATGATAAAGAAGTTAGAAAACCAAACTTTACAGTTAGAGAAGATGATTCAATTCTTGTAACTAAAATAATTCAAAGAGAAATTACTGCAATAGCACAAGACATTCCAATTGAAGTTGTTTACGAAGACGAAGATTTAATAATTGTTAACAAAGCTTCAGGAATGGTTGTTCATCCAGCACCTGGTCATCATGATGGAACATTAGTTAATGCTCTATTGTATAGATTCAAAGACTTGTCAAACATCAATGGAGATGTTAGGCCTGGTATTGTTCATAGAATTGACAAAGATACTACAGGGCTTCTTGTTGTTGCTAAAAATAACGATGCTCATAGATTCATGGCTGAACAATTAAAAGATCACTTAATTAAAAGAACATACTTTGCTCTTGTTAAAGGAAGAATGGAAAACGAAATAACACATATTGATCTTCCGATAGGAAGAGATCCTAGAAATAGAAAAAGAATGTCTATTACTAAGTTGAATGCTAAAGAAGCAATTACTCATGTTTATACTGAAAAGATTTATCATGATTCAAGTTTAGTTAGATGTGAATTAGAAACAGGGAGGACTCATCAGATCAGAGTTCACTTGTCTCATCTGAAACACCCGATCATTGGAGATCCATTATATGGAACAAAGATTGATGACTTTGGCCAAAGATTACACGCTGCTAAGTTAGAGCTTGTTCATCCTACTACAAAAGAATTGATGACATTCGAAGCTCCGCTACCAAAAGAATTTGAAGTTGAATAAAAATATACCGAGGTATATTTTTTAGTTTCTTTCCATTATTATTTTCATTCCTTCAATAGTAGCTTCTTTAATATGGTTGTATTCTGGCAAGTACTTTGCAACAGATTTAGAATTACCACCTGATATATAAACATCTGCTGTTTTACTTATATCTTCTACAAGTCCTTTAAGCATATGAACATTTCCTTTAATCATTCCAACTGAAATTGATTCAGCAGTATTCTTTCCGTAATTGTTCTTTGGTAAATATAAATCAGTTTCACTAATCTTTGCAGAATTCTTAACTAATGATTCCATTGAAGTTACAAACCCAGGAACAATAACAACACCTAGCAATTCATTCTTTACTACGTAAGATATTGTTGTAGCTGTACCCATGTTAACTATTATTGACTCTTCACTCTTAGTTCCTGCGAACGCAGCTAAACAAACTATGTCTGATCCAACCTCTTTAGGATTATCTGTTTTAATTGTGATTCCTGTTTTAATTGGATAGGCAATTTTGATTGGTGTTACATTTCAATACTTCTTGCTTAATCCTTCAATCAATAATTGTTTAGAAGGAACAACTGAAGATAAAACTACTTTCTCTATTTTGTCATTCTTTAATTCTGTTGGAAGCTTTTGAAATATTGAATCAACTGTGTAATCTACTTTAGTAGGAAAAGAAATATACTTGTCATCGAAGTTCATTTTTATATTTGTATTTCCAATATCTATATAAATAATCATTATGACTCCCTTTCTATTTTGAAGTTTCTAAAGTTTGTAGAGCTCAATTCAATATCGTCATAATCAGGAATAATTAAAACAGTTTCAATTTCGTTGTTTATTTGTTTATTGATTTTGGCCATTTCCAGTTCATATGTGAAGTCAACATCGTTTCTAGCTGATCTAACTAAGTATTTGATTCCGTTTTCTTTTGCAAAATCCACTAAATATTTCTTTTCAAGAGCAACAACCTTAAGGTTATAGTCCTTAAGTCTTTCTTGAATTAGCTTAACTCTTGACTCAGTCGTTGATTGTCCTTCTTTGAATTCATTATTTGCAACGACAACAAAAAGCTCATCGAATAATCCTA
>JAOZTM010000009.1:8937-12891 GCA_029942215.1 Metamycoplasmataceae bacterium
CCTTCTTTGAATTCATTATTTGCAACGACAACAAAAAGCTCATCGAATAATCCTAATGATTTTTCTATTATTTTGATGTGTCCATCATGTATGGGATCGAATGATCCTGCGAAAATTGCTTTCTTCATATAACTATTATAATGATATTAATTTATTTATAAATGTATAATTTAGAAAAGAAAAAGGGAGAATATTATGACAACACTGTTCGATTGAAAACACGAAGTCGGAGAAATGATTGGGTCATTCATACTTGTATTTGCAATTATGTTATCGATCCTAATCGTTAAAAGAAAGTCTTTTGGAATTGATACTACATTCAAGAAAAGATTATTCTTAGGTACTACAGTTGCCTTGTCAGTTATATTAGCAGCTACAGCAACACTTGGATTTGGCGGTCATGGACAGATTAATCCAGCAGTTACTGTATTGGTAGCAGCAATTGAAGGAGCATGAATGGAAGTTCCTGCAGTAATAGGATTCCAATTCATAGGAGCATTAGCAGCAACAGGGGCAATCTTCTTATTCGCTAAGCAATTCGCTAAAGATGTAAAACTTGAAGAAGCATATACATTTAATAAACAAACAGTTGCTAAAACAATGACAATGGAAATTATGGGAAACATCTTATGATTACTTCCAATTGGAGCATTAGTAGTAATTATGTTAAATAATCACAGTACAACAGCACTTAATGCTGCTCAAGCTGCAAATTCAAACCTTGCATCATTACACGATGGAGGATTCGGACACTTCGAATTATTCTTAGTGGCAGCAGCAGGTAAGTTCTTACTAATTGCAGTATTTGAAGAATTTGGTGCAGCAGCATTTAATCCTATCGTTTGATTCTCTAAAGTACTATTAGCAACAATAGCTCTTAAGAAAATTACAATGAGAGCATTAGGTATTGAACTAACAGCAGCAGGAACATCTATGGCAGTCGGAGTTGGAGTTGGATTCTTCTCTCACTTATTCGTAGTAGCTTAATTATTTAAAACTAATCAATGATTAGTTTTTTTAATAGTAAAATATAAGTATGAATAAACTAGAAATTAAAAACCTGCATGTTAAAGCTGATGACAAAGAAATATTAAAGGGAATCAATATTTCATTTGAAACAGGAAAGACGTATGCATTAATAGGTCCTAACGGAAATGGGAAGTCAACATTGCTTTCTACAATTATGGGAGATCCATCTTTCACTATAACTTCAGGAGAAATTCTTTTCAATGATAAAAGCATTAATAATCTTGAAGTTAGTGAAAGATCTAAATTAGGAATCTTCTTAGGAATGCAATACCCTCCAGAAATTGATGGAGTTGGTAATCTTGAATTAATTAAGGCTTCACTTGAAAAGAAACATGACAAACAAATTTCTTTACTTGATGTCTATGCTGATGCAGTTTCTACAGGAAACGAAATAAGAATAGATAAGGAAACACTTGAAAGAGATGTGAATGTAGGCTTTTCAGGCGGCGAGAAGAAAAAGAACGAGTTATTACACATGTTTATGCTTTCTCCTTCTTTCGCTCTCTTAGACGAGGTGGATTCAGGGCTAGATGTTGATTCAATATTAGCTATCTCAGAATCATTACTTAAAAACAAAGCTGACGATAAAGCATTGATTCTTGTTTCGCATTATAAAAAAATGTTTGAAACAGTTAAACCAGATATGGCAATTGTAATTAAAGATGGTGTTGTTTCTGAAACTGGTGATTATGATTTTCTAATGAAAACTCTTGAAAGAGGTTTTGATGCTTCTTAAGGAAATTGCAAACAGAACAGAAGAACTTAAAATCGAAAGCTCTTCAGAATTAAAAATATCTAATTCAGATTTTACTTTGACTTTTGCTAAAGATGTCGATTCTATTTTCATATCATCTGTTGTTGATTCAACTATATCTTTAGATATAACAAATGATATTAATATCTTAGTGCTTCATATTGAAGGATCTACAAAACAAGAAATGAAAATAAACATACTTAATAAAAATGCTGCCGTGACAATTAGAGAAGTTGTTCTTACTAATTCAAAAAACAATTATGAAAAGACAGTGGATATAAATCACAATGAAAAAGAAACAACTTCTGATTACAAGTTCTTCGGGTTTGCAATTGATGATTCAAAACTTGAAATCAAAGCAAAAACCAAGATTTTAAAAGGGATGTCAGGATCTGACGCTTCACAAAACATAAAAGTAATCACTGATAACAAAGCAATAGCAAAAGCTGAACCAGGTCTTTTCATTGATGAGTTTGATGTTAGAGCTTCTCATGGAAATTCAATTGGTCAAGTTAATGAAAGAGAAATGTTTTATCTTGAGTCAAAAGGTATAGACTCATCGACCGCAAGATGAATGATTATTGAGGGAAGTATCAAAAGTGCCATAGGCATTCTGGGCGAAGGTGTTCAAACTCAAATTATTGAAAAATTAAAATCATCATTGAAAGTTGGTGTTCAAAATGGATAACTATAAGAGACCTTCAAGATTCTCTTGTGCCTTAATTGGTCCTAATTCAATTGTCAAATTATTAAGTGAGCATAATGATTAAACAAACTGATGTTAAAAAAGATTATAAATATGGGTTCAATGATGGTGAACTTGACGTTTCTAAATTTCCGAAAGGACATTCAAAAGAAATTGTCAAAAAGATCTCAGAACTAAAAGAAGAACCAAAATGAATGCTTGATGAAAGATTGAAAGCATACGACGTTTTTGTAAAAGCAGATCTTCCTAATTTTGGTCCTGATTTATCAAAAATAGATTTTGATTCTATATCTTACTACGTAAAGCCCACAAATGTTGTTGCAGAAAACTGAGAAGACATTCCAGAAAAAATAAGAAATACATTTGACAAATTAGGAATTAGTAAGGATGAACAAGAATGACTTGGAGGAGTTGCAACTCAATATGATTCAGAAATGATTTATGCAAAATCAAAAAAAGAACTAGAAGAGAAAGGCGTTATTTTTACTTCAACTGACGAAGCCTTAAAAAATCATTCTGAAATCTTCAGGAAATATTTTTCTAAATTAGTTGACTCATCAAACAATAAATTTTCAGCAATGAATCTTGCTTTTTGATCTGGAGGGACTTTTATCTATGTCCCAAAAAATACAGTTCTTGATAAGCCTTTACAATCTTATTTCAGAATCAATGCAAGAGGTGCAGGACAATTCGAAAGAACTTTAATTATTGTTGATGAAGGGTCATCTGTTCATTATGTAGAAGGGTGTACAGCTCCAACATATACTATTGACTCACTACATGCAGCGGTTGTTGAAGTGTTCGTAGAAAAGAACGCCAAGTGTAAATATACAACTGTACAAAACTGATCTGATAATGTTTTAAATCTTGTAACTAAATCATCTATTGTTGAGGAGAATGGTTCTATGGAATGAATAGATGGAAACCTAGGTTCTAAAATTAATATGAAATATCCTTCAACTATTTTGAAAGGTGATTATTCAAAAGGTAATACATTATCTATTGCTATCGGAATTGGGAAAGACATTATCCAAGACGCTGGAGCTAAAATGATTCATAAAGGAAACTATACTCAATCAACTATTCTTTCTAAATCAATTTCAGGTTCAGGAGGAAGTGTCAACTACAGAGGGACTGTAATTCATGATCCTAATATCGTTGGGGCAAAATCCAAAGTTGAGTGTGACACTATGATTCTTGATAAAGATTCTAAGT
Source organism: Metamycoplasmataceae bacterium (assembly GCA_029942215.1). Lineage (GTDB taxonomy): Bacteria > Bacillota_I > Bacilli_A > Mycoplasmatales > Metamycoplasmataceae > Mycoplasma_O. Next base: position 12,642 of record JAOZTM010000009.1, read on the forward strand.
CAGATACAATACCAACAAACATTGTTGGAAATAACTCTTCTCAAATTGAACATGAAGCAGTCGTTTCAAAAATAAGTGAAAGACAAATCTATTATCTTGAATCAAGAGGCTTCTCAAGAAGCGAGGCAAGGGAGTTAATTGTAATGGGGTTCATAGAACCATTTGTTAAAAGCATTCCATTAGAGTATGCTTCAGAACTTAATAAATTAATTAAAATGGAAATGGAAGGCGACATAGGTTAGCCTTTTTT
>JAOZTM010000010.1 GCA_029942215.1 Metamycoplasmataceae bacterium
TTTACTGAGTAAACGATTGTTTTAAGGTCTCCTTTAGCTGGTGCTGAGATAACAACTTTCTTAGCTCCTGCTGTAATATGCTTACTTGATGCATCTTTAGAATTGTAGAAACCTGTTGATTCAACAACAGCTTCAACCTCTAGAGATTTTCATGGAAGTTTTGAAGCATCCTTTTCAGAGAATACTTTAATTTCGTTTCCATTAACGATTAATGCGTCTTTAGTGAATTCAACATTTCCGCTAAATCTTCCTTGTGCTGTATCGTACTTTAACAGGTGTGCTAATGTTTTAGTATCTGTTAAATCATTGATGGCAACAATTTTGAAATCTTTATCTTCAATAAGTTGTCTAAAAACTAATCTTCCGATTCTTCCGAATCCGTTAATTGCGATTTTTTTCATTTTATTTTCCTTTCATAAAAAATAGTGTAATTTTTGCGCGCAGTCTACACTGCTCCTTTATTATAAATAAAAACATAGAAATTATCTATGATTTTTTCCAGACATTTCAACCTCTGTAGAAAGCGCTTTAATACGTTCAAGAAGTCTCTTAGCTTTATCAGTATCTCAATACTTAGAACCTGATGTTTTTGATTCAATCTTAACAAGGTCTGCCATTGAGTAATTAGAAGTAAAGAAAGTTATTAATTTATGATCCATCCTGTGATTAAGAACACTGAATAGGAACTCATCTCTAAATCATCCAGAGATAGGTTCCGCACCAATGTCATCAATAAATAAGTATTCAACTTTCTTTAGCAATTCAATAATGTGTTCATATCCACCATGATTAAATGTTGCTTTAACTTTTTGAGAAAGAGTTGAAAGATTTATGATTCCAACCTTCTTTCCAGTTAGTGCTATTTTCTTTGCGAATTTTTTAGAAGTGTAAGTTTTTCCAACACCCATTCCACCATAAATATATAGGCCTTTTTTTATCTCTGAATCTTCAGCAACTATTTCAGCAAAAGCAGACACAACTCCACGTCTTCCATCGTCCTTGAAAAAGTCTGAATCATCGAATGAAATTTCAGCAATACTTTGAGTAACAATATTATTAATAAATGATTTGTTTTTACCGATTGGAGAAAGAACTTCTTGTCTCTTAATGCTTCCTGTTCTAGATACGTAAAAAGATGTTAAAACTTCATCCTTTTCAGGATCTTGATTGTTCATGTCAATTAATACGGGAAGTGCTTGTATCATTTGTTCTTTTGTTAGTTTGTTCTCTGTAACAATTTGAAGTAATCTATCATTTTCTAATAGAGTCTTAAGTAGTTCAGAACTATCAACTTTAGGCTTGCTCATTATAGGTCTCCACCGATTGAATCAAACAGTTCATCTCATTCAAGAAGTTCACCTTTACTTGCAGGTTTTTTCTCCTCTTCTTTTGCTTCAATTGTAGTCTTAGAATTAAGTGCTGCGAACAGTTCAGCTTTAACTTCATTGTGAGTTGTTTTTTCTTTAACAACCATATCATTTCCAATTACTGAAATATGGTTTGAAACTACTTTTCCATTAACTTTAAATGAGTAGTTAATAATTTCATTGATTGAGCTTTGTTTCATTCCTAAATTTTGAAGATGAGAAACTGTTGAGTAAACTGCATTCGTAATTTTCTTTTCAGTAATTAATAATACGAATTGAACAGGAGTCATTCCTTTAATTGATTCTTCAACTGTTTGTTTAGCAACGTTTGAAAGCTCTAGTGTGTTTTCAATCTTATTAGACTTAGGCTTTGTATTGATATCAAAGATATCTTGGAACTTTGCTGAAACTTCTGAGAAGTCGTCTTTATTGAATTTAGAGTTTCTCTCTAAGTATTCGAACCTTTCGAAAGTAGACTCATCAACTTGATCAATGAATAAGTTAAATAGTAGTGTGTTCTTTCTGAATTGAGTTACATTCAATGGAGCATTCATAGCAATAAGGAAATTAACGTTGTCTGCTTTTTCGAATGTTCTGATTAAACCTACAGCTTCTAACTTAGTTCTAGATTTCTGTAGAGATAAAGAATCTTCTCTTAATAATTTCTCTAGTTCTTTGAAAGGAATGTATGAAGCTACATTTTTAGAGAACTTTTGGTAATCAAGGAAAGCTAGATAAAGGGCAGATGCTTCAGTACCGATAATAGGAGTGTAAAGATTTCTTAAATTTCTAGTGTCTTTTTCTGAAATAGATATATTTAATTCAACGGCAAATTTTTTCATCTGAACCTCCTTTTTCTTGTCTTGGTATAAATATTTTAATATTATTTTCAAAGTAATAATAAAATTAATAATAAAAAGGAATATACACACATATATAGAGGGGGAATTCCACCTCAAAAAAAGGAATATACATAGTCTATGACTTGGGTTTAGGGTGAGTTAAAAGTTATCCACAATTGTAAAAAATAATTTCTAAAATTTACGAGAATTTTTTAAGAATTTTGGCGAAAAAAAAGTCCTAAAATAATAAACTATCGAAATTCAATTGTTTATCTTCCTTTTTCTCATTTTTCTTAATTTCGAGTGAATACTTCTTAACAAGTGAATTGATCTCTAATTCTTTGAAAAAATTAAGTAATTCTTCAGTTGTTTCATTGTTTCAAATAAAGTCTTTCATTTCAAATGGGATTTCAACATCGTATTTCAGTGTTGCTAGTTCTTTACATAGGAATGCAATATCCTTTGACTCATCAAGTTTTTGAATCATTGAATCAGTTAGATCAGCTTTGTTCTCGTATATGTTATCAAGTGTTTGATAATCATTAAGCAGTTTTATAGCCCCTTTAAGACCTATTCCTTTAACTCCAGGAAGATTATCAGAAGGATCTCCAACAAGACCTTTCATGTCTGGTACTTGATCAGGTCTTATTCCTGTTTCAACTTCAAAGTTCGCCATATATAGTAACTTATCAGGATTACCTCTATTTTGAGGAGCTGCACACATAACGTTCTTCATAACAAGTTGATGTAGATCTTTATCAGATGAAAGAACAACTATCTCAGCATCAGAAGAATACTTCTTAGCAAGTGTAGCGATAATATCATCAGCCTCAATATTTGTAATCTCATAATTTCTAATTCCCATTAAAGTCAACATCTCTTTAACTTTTGGAAATTGCTGAATAAGTTCAGGAGGTGTTGCACTTCTTCCTGCTTTATAAGATTCAAGCTTCTCGTGTCTAAACGTTTTCTTGCCAGCATCGAACGCAACAAAAACATGCGTAGGCTCGTAAATACCTATTGACTTACTCAACATTCTGTTGAAAGTTGAAATTGCGTTTACTGGGAATCCTTTTGAATTAGTAAGTATTCCTGCAGGTCCATAAGCCGATCCAAAAAATGCCCTGTAAACTAATGAGTTCCCATCAACCAATAAAATTTTATCCATTTTTAAGCACCTTTCATCTTGAGACAATGTTGTAAGAGTCTTTACCATTATATCTTGTCTTCTTCATCATTACCTTAACAATTGATTTATTTTTCTCATTAACTAAGTACTTGTAAATATCCTCAAATACAATAGCTTCAATTTGAGCAGATGAATCTACAAGTTCATAACTTGCCATATCTTTTGAATTGTTATCTTTAAATTCTTTTTTACCTTTTACATATACAACCACTTCTTTTGGTTTGTCGTATTCAAGATCAACAAGTTTGATTTCTTCTTCAAGTCCTTCAGTCTCGAATGATGAGATTCTAAAACCAAATAACTTTGTTTCATATTTTGCTTCACTAGCAATATTCTTTTTAGCGATTGAAAGCATTGGTTTTGGAAGTAACTTTGTATCAAGTATTTTCTCTCCGTCTTTTATGATTGAAATCATTTCTGTATACCTGATTGCAGAGCTCAATGAATCAAGTAAACTATCTGTATTCCCAAATGCAGATGCAGCACCAGATTCAATGATAGTAGTTATTTGAGCTTCTCCTAATGAAGAACTTATCATTCTTGAAACAAAGTCAAAGAAGTCTTTAAACGGTCCGTTATCATCTCTTTCTGAGATTAACTTTGTATTAGCTGCATCACCGAATCCCTTAGCAATAATTAATGGTAAAAATATTTTATTATCTTTTGAGTAAACCGTTGTTTTTGATGTAACTATAGAAGGAGCTACTACAACAATCTTTTTGCTCTTTGCACCATCAACATATTTTTTGATTTGGGCTTGAGATCCAGAACTTGATTCTAATAAAGCAGTAAAGAACTCAATTGGGAATCATGTTTTTAAATATGCCATTCTATAAGAAAGCATTCCATATGCCACGGCATGTGATTTATTGAATCCATAATTAGCAAATTTTTCAATCATTGAATAAATGTCGTTTGCATCAGAATCTGAATAACCTTTTGAAACAGCTCCAGAAATGAATTTTGATTTAAGGGTTTGAATTAAACTTAGTTTCTTTTTAGAAATTGCTCTTCTAAGAATGTCGGCTTCACCGAATGACATACCAGCAACTTTCTGTGCAATTATCATTATTTGTTCCTGATAGATTATGATTCCATAAGTATCTTTAACAACCTCGTCAAAGTCCTCGCTTATTTTTTTAACTTTGATTTCACCTTCTTTAAGTTTTATATAAGTAGGGATAAACTCCATTGGCCCAGGCCTATATAAAGCAAGGACAGCAATGACATCATCAAATGATGAAACCTTAACGTCGGCTAATGTCTTCTTCATTCCATATGATTCGAACTGGAAAATTCCATCTGTATCTCCGGATGAAAGAAGTGCGTTAGTTTTTTTATCGTTTAAAGGGATTCTAGTTAAATCAATTGTTTTCTTATGTCTCTCGAAAACTTTCTTGACAATAAGTTTTATCGTTGTTAAATTCTTTAAACCTAAAAGGTCAAGTTTTAATAACCCATTCTCTTCTAGGAAATCCATAGTGAACTGTGTTTGGTTTAATTCCGTATTCGAAATTATTGTTGGAGCCTTCTTTGAAATCTTATTATCAGAAACAACAACACCAGCTGCGTGTGTCCCTCTTTGACGAGGATAACCCTCGATAAGTTTTGCGTCATTGAATACTTCATTAACTCCGTTTGTTCTTTCAACTGCGGCTCTAAACCTAACTGAGTTCTTTTGAGCTTCGTCAAGAGAAAGGTCCATTGGTATTGCTTTTGAAACTGAATTGATATCTCTAGCTGGGAAATTGTTAACTCTAGCTGCATCTCTAAGAGCGGTCTTTGCCCCTATCCTTGAAAAGGTAGAAATCAAAGCAACATTGTCTGAACCATATTTGTCGAATAAGTATTTAACTACATCTTCTCTTTTGTTATCTTGAATGTCGATATCAACATCTGGTAAAGAGATTCTTTCTTTGTTTAAAAATCTTTCGAACAAAAGACCGAACTGAAGTGGGTCGACTTCAGTAATGCCTAATATATAAATAATTAAAGATCCAGCTGCCGATCCACGACCAGGACCAATTAATATATCTTCTGATTTAGCTCATGTAATTAAATCATCGATAACAAGGAAGTAATCAATAAAACCAAGTTCTACAATTGTTTTCATCTCTTCTTTTATTCTTGCAATGTAAGGCTCTTTGTTTTCAATGTTCTTTAGAACAATCTTTGCTTTGTCATTAATAACGCTTTTAAAATATGACTCAGTTGTTAAACCATTTGGAATTTGGAATTTTGGAAATGGATTCATGTTCTTTGGAAATTCAACATTACAATCTTCAATAATTCTGATTGCTTGCTTTACTTTTGAATCCGTTTCGTCAAGAGTAGTTTCATAAGGTGAGAAAGAAAACTTAGAAGGATCAAGTTCTTCACCATTTTCAATTGCGTTCATTATTGCAAGAGTTTTGTTTCCGTCTTCAGTTAAAGTTTTAGTCTCTTTCATATAAACAGAGTTCGGGAAACTTTCAGTTGTTGTTCCAATGAAGAAATTTTCGACTTCAAGATTTCTTTGTTGAGTTACATACAAACCTTTTGTTGGATGATCAATTACAAATAAATTAAAAGAGTTTATATCTTCTATTGATATGTCTTCTCCCTTACCCTTCAAAGAAGAAAGTCTAACAAGCTCTAAATAACCATCGTAGTTTTTAGCTAGTAACACTACTCTGTAATCGTCTACATCAAGGTCTAATCCTATTACTGGTTTAATGTTATTCTTTAAACACTTGTGTACGAAATCAAAAGTTCCATACATTACATTGTGATCAGTCAAAACCAAAGATTCAAACTTGTTTGTAATAGCCATTTCAATTAACTCATCAATTTTAACCGCTGAGTTTAGAAGTGTATATTCTGAATTTAAATGTAGAGAAGGAATAGGTTTCATTTATAAATTATAAAAGAAAAAATTAATGTGAATCAATGTATTTAACTTCAAGATTCTCACTAATTAATTTGTCTTCTTTTTCTAATAGATTTTCTATTTCAGCTTCTAACTTTATTGCTGTTGTAGAAGATGGTTTTATAACTGGAGCTTTAGGAGCAAACATTTCACATGTCTCATCCGCTTCTTCAATTGATATATCATAAGTACCAACTTTGATAGCTCTATTGATTGTCTCTATCTTGTCTGCTGTAAGTATAGGTCTATATATAGGAAGCCTTGATTCTTCTTGAATAACCTTCATTGATTCAAGTGTTTGTGAAGCTACTTGTCCAAGGTTTTCACCATTAGATATTCCTAAGTGTCCATTCTTCTCAGCAAGAGTAGAACCAATTCTATAGAACGATCTTCTCATCAATGTGATTCTATAAGAAGTATCTGACACCATTGCAAGCTCGTTCATAATCTCTGTATATGAAAGTCTGTAAAGCTTTGTCTTTCCTTGATACTTTGAAAGAAGAGTAATTAATTTCTCTACTTTATCAAGTGTTCTTTGATCAGTGTGAGGAGGAGTTATGAAGTTTAAGAAGTCAACTGTAACTCCACGCTTCATCATTTCAAGTGCTGCAATTGGAGAATCAATTCCACCAGACATCATATGAAGAACTTTTCCATTGATTCCTGTTGGGTATCCACCAAGACCATCAAATCTTTCTAAAAATACATATGAGAAACCAGATCTAATTTCAACTTCAACTTTAATATCTGGGTTTCTAACATCAACTTTTAGTTCACTGTTCTCAAGAACGAAGCCTCCTAGGCTTGCGTTTAATTCCATAGAAGACCCTTTAAACGCCTTGTCGTGTCTTTTAACAATAACCTTGAATGTTTTCCCATCAGCTTTCGGAAGGAGCTTTAAAATACCCTCTTTGATTGAATCAATATCTGAATCAACTGTTAGTACTGGTGAGTATGATTGAATACCAAAAACATAATTAAGGTTTTCAATAGTAGATTCTGAATAATCTAAAAAGATTCTATCGTACTCAACATTTGATTCAACTCCAACTAGAGTTTGAATGTTTTTTTCCAACTTTCTTACGAAAGTCATTTTGTTTTTACCTTTGGTAGAAAGCTCTCCGAACCTTACTAAAATATTTGAATACATTATGAGTTAACCTCCATTCAAACAATTATAGCATTTAGGGCTGCATCATATCTCCCTGAAAGATATTCCTTTTCAGCCGTAGATAATGTGAATTCTAAATTAGGATCTGATGATCTCTTTGCAGATAGTTTTTTAATTAAGTCTTGCGCAAGCAGTGCCATTTGGATGTTTCCACTTATAACAATATAAAATTCTGAAACCTTTGCCATTAGTTCTTCGATACGTTTCTCATCTTCTTTAGAAAGCTTCTCAACTTTAAGTGTTACAGCCATATCCTCTATTTCACCTCTAAGGTTTTGCAGGACAATGTTTTCATCTTTTGTTAATGAAACTCTATTCTTTTTCATATTTGCAACAAGAGAATTCAATGCCTCTGTTGTTCTTAAGAACTTGTTTTCAAATAATAGTGATCTACTATTTAAGTTTCACATTACTTCTTCCAGTTCATTTAGATGCTTAATAAAAATAATGTTTTCTTTGACAACCCTTTTCATTCTTGACAACTTTGCTGAGAATGAGATATCTTTATCTTTGATAGTTTCAGAAAATTCAATTGCATCTTTGTCTAAAACGTCTAATGCAACTTTTGTTGTTTCATAGACCTCTTTAAGTTCAGGGGTAATTAATTCCTTGTTCATCTTTTTAATTCTTTTCTTTATAGAAACGAATGAATTCAAAGATGATTTAATTTCATTAAGTGCCTGTTCGAAATTTTCTAAGAATAAATTTCTAGAATAAATTTCAACGTTAATCATCTCTTCCAATAATTTCAATGACTTTAATATATCTTTGATTTTATCCTTTGTTTTTTCAACATCAAGTCTTTCAAAGAGTTGTTTAGCAGTATGGAATTTAGATCTAATTTCATTTAGAGATCCACTGAAATTCAAATTTTTAAAGTTGGTTTTTAATTCGATTTTCTTAAGCTTATATTCCTCTAACAGTTGCATTGTTTTTTCAGGAATAGTTTTAAATAAAAATGTTTGAACTGCAGGTCCTTCGTCAATGATATTAGCAAGTGATATAACCTTTTTAGAATAATTAGCCATTTCATCTTTCATTAACTTATTATCTCCTAAGTCAAGTGCTTTGTTAAGCTTATCTTCGTTGTCTTTTATAGAAGTAATAAGTGCATCTACGTTAGGTGCAATTTCTTTTAGGAAAACTCTTTTGTTTTTATATATTGCAATGATATCTCTTAAGTGTTTTTGATAAAAAGTTAATTCTGATCTAACAAAGCTATCCTGTTGAATAATGCTATCTGCATCATTTTCAAATTCAATTGATAGTTTTTCTACTTTGTTAATAGATTCATTCATTTTCTTAACATGTGAATCAAATTCAGAAGAAGACATTTTCTTATAAGATAAAGCAAGATTCTGAAGTAATGAATTTATTGCTTTAATTTCCAAATCGATTTCATCAAATTTGATCGTCAATTTATCTAGTGTGATTTTGTACTTAATATTATTTTGAGCAATCAGATCAACTCTAGTAAGAATTGACTCTATTTTACTTAACGTCTCATTATTAGAACGTTTGCTTAGATTTTCAACAACTTTTAATCTTCTTTTCTTTTTACTTTGAACGAATTTTCAATATAAAAGAGTGAGTGCAATCAGAGAAAGCAAAGCGATTAAAACTCAAATAATTATTCAAATATATTTATCCATACATTTATTATATAAATATTCTTGATTTAATGTTAAAATACATTAGCATAAATGCAGCAGTATAAAGTTATCAAATTTATTCTGGCCCCGTAAGTATTAGTAGTAAGTTTGCTGTAAACCGAAACTATTTAGGTCAGATTGATTGAAATCATTTATACCCTCTTATGCTTTAAAAGGAGAATATAATGGCAAGATATACAGGACCAACATTTAAGAAGTCAAGAAGATATGGATTTTCTATATTAGAAACAGGTAAAGAATTTGCTAAAGGTAAACAAAGAGAGTACGCGCCTGGACAACACGGACAAAAAAGAGTTAAGATGTCAGACTACGGTTTACACTTACACGAGAAACAAAAGTTAAGATTCATGTACGGAGTTAACGAAAGACAATTCAAAAGTACAATGATGAGAGCTCAAAAACAAAAAGGTGTAGCCGGATTAAACTTCATGGTTATGCTTGAGTCAAGACTTGACAACGTAGTTTACAGATTAGGTTTTGCAGCTACAAGAAGACAATCTAGACAATTAGTTAACCACGGTCACTTTACTTTAGATGGTAAAAAAGCCAACATTCCTTCAATGCAAGTTGCACATGGAGCAGTTGTTGAATTAAAATCTAAATCAGAGAAGAACGGACAAATCATTGAAGCAATGAAAGCTAAGCCTGTTGCTGCTTGAATGACAAGAACTGGATTCAAAGGTCAAATAGATAGAGACCCACAAAGAACAGAACTTAATAAAGATATTAAAGAATCATTAATAGTTGAATACTATAATAAATAGCATAAAGCTATTTTTCTTTATAATTTTTACATGAACAAAACAATAAATGGAATTACATGTGTCACAAAAAACGTCCAAGCTAAAACTACAATAGTATTAGTACATGGATATAACTCTTCATCAGAGACGTTTGCAAATTTCTTTAAGGAAACAAACAACTTTAACTTGTTAGCTATTAATTATCCAGGTAATGTTAAGTCAAAATCAAATGGCAACTTTTCAATTAAAGAGATAGCTAATCAGATTGATCAAATAGTTAATAAACTAAATACCAAAGTAATTTTAATGGGGCATTCATTTGGTGGAGCTGTAATTGCTGAAATGAAAAACAAATTCAAAATCAAAGGTTATGCATTCGTATCTTCGTTTACAAAATCAATTTTAGATTCTGCTCTTCATAAAGCTTTATTGTCTACAGCCAAGTTTGAAAATAAACTTTCGCTACTAAAACCATTTGTCGCTTTAACTGCATCAAGAATGAATATTGAAAGAGAATGAATATTGGACTTTCTAGTTCCAAAAGAAGGATTCAAAAAAGTTTACAAAGAGAACATTGTTCAAAAGACTTACATAAGAAATGAGCTTCATGAAAATATCAAAAACATTAAAAAGACTAAGTACGCATTCATTGGATCTAAAGATAAAATAATTCCAGTTAATGCTTATAAAGAATACTTTAATGAAATGAACGTGGAAACAAAAGTAATCAATGGCTCAGGGCACAATCCCTTTAAAACTGGTTCAAAAGAAATTAGTAATTATTTAAATGAAGAAATCAAATTTAGAAAGAAAATACTCAAAATAAAAATCCTTAATTAGGATTTTATTAAGAAGTATTTTTTCTTTCCTCTTCTTATAATTGTCGTACTCTTATTTGAAATTTCAAATGATTCATCTTTGATAATTTCGCCATTAACTTCAACGGCTCCACCTTCAACAAATTCTCTTGCTTCACGTTTTGAAGATGCTGCTGTAGTTTCAACTAATGCATCCAGTATATTAATTTCTGAAGCAGTGATTGAAGGTAAGAATGTTTCAAGTAATTTGAATTGATCAGCAGTTAAATCTTTCGCACTTCCTGAACCAAACAATATTTCTGTAAGAGCAACACAATCTTTAACAGTTTCAGCATTGTGAATGTCAGTCAATATTTCTTCAGCTAAAGTTTTTTGTGAAAGTCTTTCAGAAGGATTCTCTTTATGCTTCGCAATTACTGCGTCTATCTCAGAGAGATCTTTCATACTTATTCATTTCAAGAAATTTGCACTATCGTCATCTGATAAGTTTAATAGGTATTGATAAACTTCGAATGGAGAAGTTAAATCGGCACTTAAGAACAATGCTCCACTTTCTGATTTTCCGAATTTCTTTCCAGAAGAAGTAGTTAATAAATTAGTTGTTATACCAACTGCATCAACTTCTTTTTCGTTTGATTTTCTTATTACTTCAATTCCTGCAGTTATATTGCCTCACTGGTCTGAGCCACCAACTTGAATCATTACATTGTGTTTTTCATTCATCATCTTAAAATCTCAACCTTGAATTAATTGGTATGAAAATTCTGTGAATGATATTCCAGATTCCAATCTTGACTTAACCACTTCTTTATTAATCATGTAATTTACATTTAACATTTTTCCTGGACCTCTCAAGAAATCAAGAACGTTCATGTTTTCGTAGAAAGTTTTATTATCAACAACTTCAAGATCAAATGATTTTAATTGAGCAACAATTTTCGCTTTATTTTCATCAAGTGTAGTTTCATCAAGTAAATTTCTTTCTGAAGATTTTCCAGATGGATCCCCAATCATTCCTGTCGCTCCACCGATAACTGCTATAGCTTTGTAACCATGTTTAACGAATTGTTTAAGGATTGAGATTTGAATATAGTTCCCAAGATGAAGAGAATCAGCTGAAGGATCAAAACCAATATAAACAGCAGAACCTTTAGGTAGGTTCAGGAATTTTTCCTCATTTGTTATATTGTTTAATATATTTCTGTTTCTTAATTCATCAATAAAGTTCATTGTTATCCTTTTTTCGTTGTCTTAGTTGTTTTTGTTGTTTTAGTTTTTGAAGCAATAGCTTTTGTTTTAGATTTAGTTGTTGTTTTAAGTGATTTGTTTGACTTGTTTGAAACGTCGTTTAGTTTTAATGATGCGACTCTTATTGCTTTCTTTGAAGTTTCAACCGCTTTTTCAAGATCTAAATTAACTAAAGATAATTTAACTTCTTTTACAATTTTTTCAATATTAGCTCTTATTTCATCTGATTTAATTTCTTTTGATCCATCTAGAATTTCATTAGCTTCTTTTAATAAGTCTTTAACTACAGGAAGTAGAATTGACTTTTTCTTTTGAAGAGCTTTCCTTGCGTCTTTACCTTCGTCTGAAGTTAGATAAATACCACCAACAGCAGCAACTCCCATAAGTAATATTGTTTTAATATTCATTATTTACCGCCTTTTTTCTTTTTAGAAACTTCTTGTTTTTCACCTGTTGCAATTTCTTTAATTCTATTAGCGATCTTGTAAAGGTCATCTTTGTTTCTTGCAATTAGTTTTGCAGCTGATTTAATATTCTTTCTTGAAATAGTTTCAAAGGCATCAATATAATTCGAGATTTTTGCAACTGTTTCAACGGTAGAAGAAAGAGATTCCATTTTCTCTGTAATATCTTCAACTAAGTAATCAACTTTTTTCATTGTAATTGTTCTACGTCTAAATGAAGCAATTATGTAGAAAAGAGCGATTATAGAAAACGAAACTGCAATTATCGAAACGATCATCAGCGTCATACTTAGTTCATTCATGTTACCTCTTTTAAGTATTATACTTAATTAGCAAGGAATTTCTTAATTCTAGG
>JAOZTM010000011.1 GCA_029942215.1 Metamycoplasmataceae bacterium
CCAAGTTACTAAAAATGGTCAAAGTGAAGAAACAGATATAACTGTTATTGTAACTGGTTTATAAGAAATTAATAATAAAACGAAGAAGAACATTTAAAAACTTAAAATAATAATTAATCTTGTTAATTTTTTAAAACAAAAAGAAAGAGGTCACTAGATGAATAATAAAAAAGATAAAAGAGAACTTTCTTTAACTCAAAAAGTTAAAGTAAAAGAATTGAAAGCTAAAGTGGCCGAATCTAAAAGAGTTAAAAAATTAGGTAATGAAAATACTTCTTCAAGAAAAGCGGAAATTAAATTAATAAAGAAAGAAAACAAAACCCCCAAAGGTGAAACTCAAATTTCGAATTCTCCAGGCAATATAATTGATGTTAAAAATCTAACAAAAACATATGTTAGAGGATCAACAGCTTTTGATGCCTTAAAGAATGTGAGTTTGACAATCAAAAAAGGGGAGTTTGTCGTTATCCTTGGAGCTTCAGGATCAGGAAAGACTACATTATTAAATGTTCTTTCTGGTCTTGATAGGTCAACAAGTGGTCAAATTATTGTAGGGAATACAAATATCTCTGCTTTAAAGAATGCTGAACTAACAACCTTTAGAAGAAATAACATAGGGTTTGTTTTTCAGTCATATAATTTACTCTTGGAACTTAATGCCATGGATAACGCTAGACTAGGACAAAAACTTCAAATGGATGCTAATAAGAGACTAGATCTTGATGAACTGTTTGAAAAAGTTGGTTTGGGAGATCAAAAGAAAAGATCAATCAATGAACTTTCTGGTGGTCAATTACAAAGGGTTTCTATTATTAGAGCTTTAGCTAAAAATCCATCAATAATTTTTGCTGATGAACCAACAGGTGCTCTTGATTCAAAAACATCAGTTAAGGTTCTTGAATTATTCAAAGAAATTAATAAAAAATATGGAACAACAATTATATTTGTTACTCACGACGAAACAATTAAAACACTTGCTGATCGTTTAATCTATGTAAAAGATGGAGAAGTGAATGTGGAAACTAAATAAGACCTTAATTAAAAAAGGATTCAAATCAATATTCAAAACAAAACTGTTTTCAGTTTTAATGATGGGTATTGTTCTTATTTCTGGAACTGCTTATACAATGTTGCAATCATCGTCACATTCTCTTTCTAGTTCATACAATAAAGTTATGACAGATGGAAAACTTGCTGATTCGGTTATTAAACAAAACTTTATAGCTTCACCATCTTCAACTATAGAAGTAAAGATAAAAGATCTTAATGGTATTTCTGTTGCTATATCAGAACAAGCTGTTAAAGATAATGGGGTCGTTAACGGAAAAATAACAACGTTAAACTTAATTGTTGAAGGAACTGATGACTATGCTTCTCTTAATGGTGAGATGCAAAGGATAACATTTGAAAACACAGGAAATAGTGATGCCGATAATCTAGCGGAAGTTTCTAAACAAGCTGATTCTTACAGGTCTGAACTTGTTCATATAACTGCTAATGGATTTGCAAACACATATGTAGAAGAGCTTAATAAAATATACTCAGGAAAATTGATTGCGAAAAATACACAATCATTAAGTGTTGCAGTCAATAATTCTAATTCACAAAAAGCATTCAAAGTTGTTAACTTAGGTAATGATGCCAATCAAAATCTTGATGTAAATATAATGAATACATATGATGGAACAAGTTTAATAACTTCTCCTCAAACAAGTGCTCAAATGATGAATGAGTTAACTTTAAAAATACAAACAAGTACACAGCCAGATGTTTCAAGATACAATATAAATAAATTAAAGGATTATATTTACACAGCTTCACTTATTACTGGTTTGGGTGGAATTTTACAAGTTGTTGATCCATCTTCTTATGAAGCGATTGTATCACCAGCATTTGCAAACGCAAATGGAAAACATTCTCTTTCGCAAAACTCAATACATTCATTGACTGCTGATCCAAATTTTATGCAAAATCTTTTGACCGACCAAAAATTAAAAGATAAGTATGAAAATAATTTAATTTGAGTAGACAATGTACCATTCTTCATTGTAGGTATTGGAACTACTCCAGATTTTTCATATCCAATAATAGATGCTGCACACCCAACAATTGATATAAAGAATCAAGCCGTTGTTTTTGTTAATAACATGGGATTTAGCAGAGTCTATGATGCATTTAGGGGGAACCAACAAGAGAACTATACAGCAATCAAATTTGATCCAAGTTTAAGTTCCTCAGAAATAGAAGCCCTTAAAACAGAATTGCAAACTATTGGTAGAGGTGGAACTAGGGGACTGCCTGTAAACCAATGACCAAATAATATTAAGATTCTTACAAACATGAATGACAGACACGATCAAGTTTTATTGGCACAAGAAAGAGTAATGTTCTTGAGTGATCTTAACAAGACTATAAAAACCCTTTCATATGTAACAACAACATTATTAGTTATATTTGTTCTTTCAATTATCGTAATGGTCTTCAATGTCCTATTGGCGATAAACAGAAAAACATTTGCAACAATGCTTGCTCTTGGTTATTCCAAAACTCAACTCGCATTATCTAATGCTCTTTCGGCCTTGGTCTTAATTGGTGTGCCTTCAGTTATTGGATACTTAATAGGATATGGACTTCAATTTTGGTTTGTAGGTATATTTGATGATTATTGAACCATCCCTACATATGGAGAATCGTTTTCAATTGTTTCATTAATACTTATTGCTGTAGTTCCTATTGTTACAGTTGGAATCCTAATTTCTTTAGTTACCATAATACAACTTCGAAGGGACATACCAAACATGTTGAATGAGTCTCCTGATGGTGGCTTGTCATGATTATCAAGATCAGCGTCTAATGCTAAGTACATTGGGATAATGACTAAATATGCTCTAGGACTATCTGCAAGGAATTTAGGAAAGCTTATGCTTCTTGTTGTTACTTCTCTGATTGCAATGGCATCCCTTTCAATTGGGTTTTCAACTTTAGGAAAAGCAGATATGGCTTACAAGAGAACAGTTGCTATGTCTAACTACAACTTTGAGGTTGATTTGTATTCACCAACATTAGAAGGTGGACAATACAACAGAGTCTTTACAAAACATGCAAGTGGAGTTGAAAGTATTGAAGATTTGATGAATGGTGTTCAAGATTCATATGATTTAAATGGTAATCCAGTGTTTTCACCTGATCAATTAAATGTTCACATACCCGGAATAGGAGATAAAAAATATGGAATTGCTAATGAAGCTGCAGTTGCAATTAATATGCCTGAGGCCTCTAGATACTTAAGAAATAAGATTCAAACAAAAGTACTTTTAGATATGGGTTCAAACATGGGGATTAATCCTTGAGATATTGCAGAAAGATTAATGCCGGAGAATCAAAGGAATATTGCAAATGCTGATGCGTTGCTGACAAACGCTATTGCTCCATTAGGGTCTCTTAATCAAGACAAAGCGAATGCGCTTAAACAAAGGATAGTGAATGATGATATGCCTTACTTCATTTCTTATAATCAAGTTATTACAAACTCTACTGATGAATTGTATACATACGTTGATACTGTAACAACTGGCAATAGCAGTGAAGGATTCAAGATTAGAGGAATTGATCCAGCAACAAAAATGATCAATCTTCCAAATGGGTTATTAACAAGCATGGAAAACTCAAGCGAAGTTCTTCCTATACTTATAAATAAATACATATCTAAAAAAATGGGTCTTCATGCTGGAGACACAATTGATCTTGATATCTTAAATATGGTGGATAGAAATTTTGTTGCACCAACAAGTTCAAACGTAACAGCTAAGGTTATTGAAGTTATAGATGGCTATGATTCAAGTGGAGTTTATACTGTTAAGTCAAAGGCTGATGCATTGTTAGGAATGGATGCGCTTGCCTCACCTGGACACCCAGCATTTAATGGAGTATTCTCACTCGAAAAAGATCCATCAATATTATCAACGCTTCCTCTATATTCTCCGTCAGGATTCTATATAGGAGCTGACGCAATTTATGGTGATTGAGAAACAACGATGGTTAAAATGCTTGCTGATTCTTCTATATGGTCACATGGAACAGATATAACAAATGACATTGATGCATTTAAACAAATCTATTCAACTACTCCATATGTTGCAGTTACATCAACTGTAAATTGAAAAGAGATTAGTAAGTCTACATTTAAAAATGTTTCGAAACTGTCGTCGAGCATTATATATATCATAGAAGTTATTTCAATTGTTGTCTCAGTTATATTCACACTTATCGTTGCAGGACTTCTTCTTGTATCAAACAGAAAGAAAATTGCAACTCTATGAACACTTGGATATCGTAAAAGAGAAATTGGGCGAGTATTCTTGTCTATCTATATTATTCCGATATTAATTGCATTTGCAATTTCTATCCCGATAGCATATGCGGTATTAGCAGTTATGCAACACTTTGTTATGAATCTTGGAAGTGTATTAATACCGTTTACATTAGTTTGATGAATACCGTTAGTAGCGCTTGTAGTAGTGTCGTTAATATTCGTACTAGCAACAGTTATAACAATTAGGGCGCAGAAACAGTCAAAGGCTTTAGATGCCTTTAAAGGAGATTAACATGAATAAAAAAAGAATCATACTTTCCTCATTGGGAGCTATAACAATAATGTCTCCAATTGTGGCGGCTGTTTCTTGTTCGACATCTTGAACCAAATGAAGCAAAGATGACAGTGCAGATACAAAAAGACCAACATATAATTTCGCACATATAATTGACTCTACAATAGTTAAGCTTTCGAAATTGGAAATTGATGCTTTGAAATTAAGAGCTATAGACACAACAAACAAAACACTTAATATGGACGAAGTCAAAAATGTTTCTGAACTAATTGCTCTTATAGGAGAAGTATTTAAATTTAGACCAGATAATCCAATTGATTCATATTATCAATCCCTTGATAAGATAGAAGACTTTGCTAATAATTTAGCTAATAATCCAGGCTATAGAATTATAAAGACGGGACAAACAGAAGTTGCCTTGGATTGAGATATAAGTAGTGCCCAACAAGAAATAATAAATGGTATTCACGGAGAAGGACCTTCTGCCGTGGAAATAACAGATGTTAAAGATAACATGCCCGATACATTGACAAATCAAACAATGGCCGATGAAATAGTTGCAAAAGGTCTTGACTTCCTTACAATCGGTGCAGTTAAGGAATTATTAACGGTTTATCCAGAAGGAGCTCTTAGATTATCAAAACTTTTAAATCTTCCTGAAGATGCATTTAATGGTATTAAGCTTTTATTGGAACAACTTGATTCTTCATTAGATAAAATCCTTGCAACTCCAATAATGACCGATTGAGAAGATGCCAATGGCGATTCAATCGATTTAAAAAACTTCAAGGGTTGACTTCTTAATAATATTTTATTAAACAATGAAGATCCTTATGATGAACAAAATCCATGACCAGTTAGAAATAATAACAACAATGTTGCAGTTTAATCAAAAATGCCTTAAACCGGCATTTTTCTTCATGTTATAATAGATGTATGCCCTGAACATATAAATCAGGTTTTTAAAAAACTTTTTTATTGCACCCTCTTTTTTATACATATAGAGATGAGGAGTTTAATGAATAAGAAAATAATTACAGACAAAAAGAAGATCAAACTAATTAAACCTATTGGTTCTCCTGATGACTCACGAGAACTTCTAAAGGTAGTATTTTGATTTAAAGAAAAGAGAGATATGAATACATGAACTAAAGACCAGAAGGAAGATCTTGATAATAGATTTTCTAATCTTGAACAAAGGATTGATGAAAGACTACAACAAAAGCCAGAATGATTCAAAGCTTTTGAAAAGAAGAATGATGAACGTTGAAACAAAAATGATGAAAGATGGGAACAACAACTAGAGTTCAACAAAAATCACAAACACTAATTAAACCTATTAATAACCATATTATTAGAATAATCTAGTTTAGTAGAAGCTCGTTACATCAATATTGATATTTTTAAGGACTTTTAAGGGTCCTTTTCATTTTTTGTTGTTGATATTGAGGTCATTTCACTTAAATAGCCTAAAAAGAGCATAAATGGTAAATATGGACTGTTTTGTAGTATAATATAAACATATATTATAGAAAGAGGTATTTATGTCAGAATATGGTGCAGATAATATTCAGGTCCTTGAAGGACTTGAAGCTGTAAGAAAAAGACCGGGAATGTACATCGGATCTACTGGTATCAAAGGGTTACACCACTTGGTATGAGAGATCGTTGATAATTCTATAGATGAAGCAATGGCTGGTTTCGCTTCTCAAGTAGAGATCATTATTGGTAAAGATGAAACAATAACAGTTAAAGACAACGGTAGGGGAATTCCTGTCGCAATTCACCCAAAAACAGGTAAATCGACTGTAGAGACAGTTTTAACAGTTCTTCACGCTGGTGGTAAGTTTGATTCAGATACTTATAAAGTTTCTGGTGGACTACACGGTGTTGGGGCTTCAGTTGTTAATGCTTTATCTGATTCTTTAGAAGTTTGAGTTGAAAGAGATGGAAACATTAACTATCAAGCCTTTAAAGATGGTGGTATTTCTGCTGCTGATATGAAAGTTATCGGTTCAAGTGATAAAACAGGAACAACGATTAAATTCCATCCTGACTTTACAATCATGGACAAACACAGTTTTGACTTTGATGCTATCTCAGATAGAACAAGACAAACTGCTTATCTAAACAAAGGTCTAAGACTTATTGTTACAGACGAGAGAATTGAAAAAACAAATGATTACTGTTTCGAAGGTGGGATCGTTGAGTACGTATCAGAACTTAACAACGCTAAAGAAGTAATTAATGAAGAAATCATTTATGCCGAAGGTAATGAAAAAGGTGATGATGGAGAAGTTCTTGTTGAAGTTGCTTTCCAATACAACACAGCATTCCAATCAAACATCGTTTCATACGCTAATAATATATCTACTATCGAGGGTGGAACACATGAACAAGGATTCATGGATGCCATGACTCGTATATTTAATACATACGCTGGAGAGAACAAACTTTTCAAAAACGAAAAAGAAAAACTTTCTAGAGATGACATCAAAGAAGGACTAACAGCTATTATTTCTATTAAGCACGTTGATCCAATCTTTGAAGGTCAAACTAAAGGTAAGTTAGGAAACAAGGATGCAAGAATTGCAACTAATAAAGTTCTTACAAGTACTCTTGAAAGATTCCTTGCTGAAAACCCTAATGAAGCTAGAACAATGATTGAAAAATCTTTACTTGCACAAAGAGCTAGATTCGCTGCTCAAAATGCCAGAGAAGTTACAAGAAGAAAATCAGTATTTGATGTTGGTTCTCTTCCTGGTAAACTTGCTGACTGTTCAAGTAAAAATGCTGAGATCTCAGAAGTTTATATAGTCGAGGGTGATTCAGCCGGTGGATCAGCTAAACTAGGTAGAGATAGAGAAACTCAAGCTATCCTTCCTCTAAGAGGAAAGGTTATTAATACTGAGAAAGCTAGAATTGATAAAGTATTCGCTAACAATGAAATCGGAGCTCTTATTACTGCTCTTGGTACAAGTGTTGGAGAAGACTTCAATATCAATAAACTTAGATATCACAAAGTTATAATCATGACCGATGCTGATGTTGATGGAGCTCACATTAGAACGCTTCTATTAACATTCTTCTACAGATACCTAAGACCTCTTATTGAATATGGATTTATCTATATCGCACAACCACCTTTATATAAGATAAGTCATGGGAAGAATTCTTCTTATGCTTATACAGATTCAGAAAAAGAAGCTTACTTAGCAACACTAAGTGAAGACACTAAGTTCACAATCCAAAGATATAAAGGTCTTGGTGAAATGGACCCTGATCAATTATGAGATACAACTATGGATCCTGATCAAAGAAAAATGCTACAGGTTCAAATTAATGATGCTGCAGCTGCTGACCTTACATTCTCAATCCTTATGGGTGATGATGTAGAACCTCGTAGAGACTTTATAAATTCAAATGCCAAATACGCCGAAATCGACGTTTAGTATTTAAAAGAAAGAAACACTAAAAATTAAAAGGAGATTAATATGTTATTTGACGATGATAAAAAAACAGAATTTATAGAAGACGACCAAAACGAAGAAGTGGACAAGTTTGCGGTTGAAGCCGAAACTATGGGTACAGTTTTCGTTAAGGAAAAAACTCAAGAAGAAAAAGATAAAGAAGATGAAATTAAAGCTGCGCCTCAAGCATCAGCTACTTATGAAGTTAAGTCACAACTTATAGAAGATGAAATTGATGGACTAGCTCCTATTTCTGTTTCTAAAGAAATGAAAACTTCATTCTTAGAATATGCGATGTCAGTTATTGTTGCTCGTGCTCTTCCAGATGCAAGAGATGGACTTAAGCCTGTACATAGACGTATCCTATTTGGTATGCATGAACTTGGACTTACATCTTCAACACCTCATAAAAAATCAGCACGTATTGTTGGTGACGTTTTAGGTAAGTATCACCCACATGGTGACTCATCAGTTTATGAAGCTATGGTTCGTATGTCACAAGATTTCTCTATGAGATATCCAATGGTTGACGGTCATGGTAACTTCGGTTCTATCGATGGCGATGGAGCTGCTGCTATGAGATATACAGAAGCACGTATGTCTAAAATTGCTGCTCTAATGGTTCAAGGAATGAGAAAGAACACAGTTGATTTCGTTCCTAACTACGATGGTTCAGAAAATGAACCTTCAGTTCTTCCTTCAAGAATTCCTAACCTACTAGTTACTGGTGGTACAGGTATTGCTGTTGGTATGGCTACAAATATTCCTCCACATAACTTAACAGAAGTAATTAACGGTTCTATTGCTTTAGCAAGAAACCCAGAAATTACTATTGAAGAACTTATGGAATATATTACTGGTCCCGATTTCCCTACTGGTGGAATCATCCTTGGTAGAGAAGGAATCAGAAACGCATACACTACAGGTAAAGGATCAGTTAAGACTAGATCTAAAACAAGTATTGAAGAACTTAAAAACGGTAAGTCAAAAATTATCGTTACTGAAATTCCTTACATGGTTAACAAAGCTAAGATGATTGAAAAAATCGCTCACCTTGTTAAAGATAAAGCTATCGAAGGTATTACAGATCTTAGAGATGAAACTTCACGTAAAGGAATTAGAATTGTTATTGAACTAAGAAGAGATGTTGTTCCTGAAGTTGTATTAAATAAATTATTTAAAATGACTCAACTACAAACTAACTTCTCAGTTAATGCACTTTCACTTGTTGATGGACAACCTCAATTATTAGATCTTAAACAATCACTTGAAGTTTACTTAAAACATCAATTCGATGTTGTTACAAGAAGAACTCAATTCGACTTAGACAAAACAGAAGCTAGATCTCATATCCTTGAAGGTCTTAAAACAGCTATCAATAATATTGATGCAGTTATTAAAACAATTAGATCTGCTTCAAACGATCAAGATGCTCAAGAAAAACTTATCGCTACATATTCACTTACAGATGTACAAGCTAAAGCTATTACAGATATGAGACTAGGAAGACTAACTGGTCTTGCTATTGAAAAAATGAACGATGAATTAAATGAACTTGCTGCAACTATCGCAGAACTTAAAAAACTTCTTGACAATAAAGAAGAGATGAGAGAATTAATTATTTCTGAACTTGAAGAAATTAGAAACAAATTTGGAGACGACAGAAAATCTGTAATCGTTGAAGGACTTGGATCAATTCAAGATGAAGATCTTATCCCTCAAAAAGATATTGCGATCACAATGTCATCAAGAGGATATGTAAAACGTATTCCACTTGACGAATATTCAACTCAAAATAGAGGTGGTGTTGGTTCTAAATCTATGGAAACATATGAAGACGATAATGTTGAAAAGATTTTAACTACAACAACTCATACTGACTTATTAATTCTTACAACGTTCGGTAAAGTTTACAGAATTAGAGCTCATGAAATTCCTGAGATGTCTAAACAAGCTAAAGGTATTCCATTCTTAAATATTATTGGAATTGAAAAATCTGAAAAAGTTGTTTCACTTCTAACTACAGATTCTTATAACGAAAATGAATTCTTATTCACAGTTACAAGAAACGGTGTAGTTAAGAAAACACCACTTGATGAGTATTCAAGAATCAACAAGAATGGTAAAAAAGCACTTGGTCTTAAAGACGGAGATATGCTTGTAAAAGCAATGATAGTGCACAATGAAGAACAAATTATCATTGGATCATCAAAAGGAAAAGTTGTTAGATTCGACGCTACAGAAGTTAGAGCGATGGGTAGAACAGCATCAGGAGTTAAAGGTATTGATTTATCAGATGACCTGAAATCAAAAGTTGTTGGAGCTTCATCTTCATCAGCCGGAGAATACATCCTTTCAATTGGAGAAGACGGGTTTGGTAAGAAAACACTTATTACAGAATACAGACAAACTAAACGTGGAGCTAAAGGTGTTAAGTCAATTGACACATCAAAAGCTGGATACCTTAAATTTGTTGAAGTTGTAAAAGGTGCAGAAGATATTCTTATTATTACTAAGCACGGAATCACAATTAGAACATCATTATCACAAGTTGCTAATTCAGGACGTGGAGCTAAAGGTGTTAAAGTTATTAAACTAAGTGACGGAAATACAATTAAATCTATCGCTGTTATCGATACTGCAGATATAGAAGAAAAAGTAGAAGAAGCAATTAGAAAAACTCAAGAGCTTTCTCTGAAAGCACTAAGAGATGTAGAAGAAGAACAAGAAAACAAGAACTAGTCTTGTTTTTTTATTATCTGTTTGCGTTTCTTGATCCGCTTGAGTAAGATTTCTTTGGTCCGTTTGAAGATGATCTTGAGCTTCCTCTTGATCCTCCACCGTAACCTCTAGAAGATGAAGAAGAACTTCTTCCTCTTCCTCCGCCTCCGCCTTGGTATCCACCACGAGATGAAGAATTTCTTCTACCTCTACTGTTTCTACCTCC
This sequence comes from Metamycoplasmataceae bacterium, assembly GCA_029942215.1. Classification (GTDB taxonomy): domain Bacteria; phylum Bacillota_I; class Bacilli_A; order Mycoplasmatales; family Metamycoplasmataceae; genus Mycoplasma_O. The sequence goes on from JAOZTM010000011.1 coordinate 11,025, forward strand.
GCCGCCTCCGCCACTTCTTCCTCTTGAATTATTTCCTGATTCTCCAGTTAACTTAATGTCGTGTGAAGATTCTTGTTCACCAATCATTGCTTGAGCAACGATGATTCCTAATTCTTGTGGAGTATATTTCTTACCGATTTTTTCACCGATATTGTCATATCTTCCTTTACCCATAGTTAGTAATGTATCTAAAGTTTTTTCAAGACGTTTCTCTTTAATTTCTTTTAGATCATTTTCTGTAGGTATTGGTCACAGTTCAGAATCTGAACCTGTAGTTTTCATGATTTGGTTAAAGTAAGATCTTTCAGTTTCTTTAATAAAAGAAATTGCGATACCTTTTTTACCAGCTCTACCAGTTCTACCAACACGGTGTGTAAAGTATTCTAGTTCATCAGGTAAGTCAAAGTTGAATACGTAGTCGATTCCATCAACATCGATTCCTCTAGCGATAACGTCAGTTCCAACAAGGATTTTAACTCTTCCTCTTCTGAAACTTTCCATTGCTTGAGATCTTTCTCTTTGTCTCATATCCCCTTGGATACCAACAGCATCAAATCCTAATTGCTTAAGAGCTCCTGATAATTCATCAACTCTTCTTTTAGTTCTACCAAAGATAACAGCACACTTAGGATCTAGTAACTGTAACATTGAAACTAATGTATTTAGTTTCTGGTGTTCCTTAAGTACTACATGCTTTTGTTCTACTGTTGAACTTGTTGATAGTCCTTCAGAAATAGTAATTGATGTTGGGTTAGCAAGGATTTCTCCTGCAAGTTTTTTAATCTTCGCATTAAATGTAGCTGTGAAGAAGAACGTTTGAAGATCTGTAGGCATAGCCTTTTTGATTTTCATGATTTCTTTGTAGAAACCAAAGTTCAACATTTCATCTGCTTCATCTAGTGTAAATGTTTTGATGTCATTTAAAGTGATAAGTCCTTTTTCAAGGTTATCGATAAATCTACCAGGTGTTGCAACAATAATGTTGGGACCACTTGATAAAGCTCTTCTTTGGATAGTATATGAAATACCACCAATGATATCTATAACTTTAATACCTTTATTAGCTGACAGTTTATGTAACTCGTTATATATTTGCGTTGCAAGTTCTCTTGATGGCGCTAATATAACGTGTTGTAATTTCTTATTTGGTTCAGTCTTCTCAATAATGGGAATTCCGAAGGCAGCAGTTTTACCTGTACCAGTTTGTGCTTGTCCAATAA
>JAOZTM010000012.1:0-5427 GCA_029942215.1 Metamycoplasmataceae bacterium
AATTCTGTACCGTGACCAATCTTTGTTGAAGGCTTAACAATAAAGTTTTGAATACATCCTGTTGCTGAAAAAGCAAATAATGAAATATACATAAAGATTTTGAAAAACTTGAAAGCAGACTTTCATCCACTTTTTGGGTCTTTTTGTCCGCCGGCGTTTTTACCTTTGAATCAATCGTATTGATTTGATCTTTTGTTATCCATTAAGTCCTTTCAAATGATTTTTTGATTTGAGTTTGCATTTCTTCGAATGTTAACTCCATAAATGGTTTTCTAATAATTAATACTACGTCTAGATTCTTATCCCATAGATTTAAGTTATCTAAAGCAGCTCTAACTTTTCTCCTATATTTGTTTCTATTAACAGCGTTTGCAAATTTCTTTGAAATAGATATTCCTATTCTAAGTCCTCTGTTATTACGCTTTTGATATAAAACAATATATTTACTTACAAGTTGTTGCTTGTGATTAATGACATCTTGAAATTGATGGTTCTTTCTTAAAATATTTTTTTTAAGCATAGATTATGAAGAAACAGTAAGCTTAGCTCTTTTTTTGTTTCTTCTTCTTCTTAAGATGTTACGTCCAGAAGCAGAAGCCATTCTTTTTCTGAATCCATGAGTTTTTAATCTCTTACGTTTATTCGGTTGATATGTTCTTTTTGTCATATGTGTCTCCTTATATATGCTAATAAAGTATATCATTATTTTTAATAATTATGTAGCACTTTTTCCAGGCAAAATTTTGTTCAAAAATCTTCTTTCTTACAACCCACTCAACTTGTATATTAATCAACAATAATGACAAAAAAAATTAAGTGTTGTTGATAACCCCTTTTTACCAATGTATCACTGGTTATTCTCTGTGGATAACTTGTGAATATTATGTGTATAAATCGTTATTTTTATCTAATTTTGACTATTACCTGATACTTTTACTATACTACTTATATGACAACTAATATTCAAGACAAAACAAACACCTCTCTATTAATAGAATATTTGGAGGCAAGTATCGCTGATGAAATGGTTTTAAACTCATTCATTAGGGGTATTACACTAAAACAAATAGATACTGAGTCTATTTATCTTTCTGTTGCTTCATACGCAACTAAAAACATATTAGTTAGAAACTACAAAATTGTTATTCAATCAGCTATTGATCAGATCTTCGAAAAGAAAATTGAAATCAAATACATCGTTGATGGTGAAGAGGAAACTCTTGAGAAGAATAAGAAGAGTACACCAATTGGTAAAAACATATCTGACAAATTGTTTTTCAAAAACTATGTTGAAGCTGATTTCAATAGTGAAGCAATTGATATATCAAAAAAACTTTCATCTAACATTGGTAAGTTTTCTCCCCTATTCATCACTGCTCACAGTGGTTTAGGTAAAACTCACTTACTTCATGCGATTGGAAATGACTTTATTAAAAAAGGATTCTCAGCTGCTTATATCGAACCGAATAGTTTTACTAGAACAGTTAGAGAACTTGCTCAAGAAAAGGGAGATGCAATCTCTAACTATATAGATACTATGAGTAAGTTCGATATCCTGCTGTTTGATGATATCCAATACCTTGGTGATAGACAAGTTACACTTAAAGTTCTATTCAACATAATCAATCAACACTCAGAAGACGGAAAACAAATCGTTCTTGTGGCTGATAAGACACCTCAAGAATTATCTGGTTTCGAAGACAGATTCATCACAAGATTTGTTTCTGGTTTATCTACTTCTATTAAGATACCTGAAATTGAAGACTTGATCAAAGTTCTTAAATTCAAACTTAAAAGAGAAAACATGAAACCTGATAAGTGAGAGAAAGAAGCTCTTAGATTCGTTGCTAGAAATAACTCTAGTTCAATCAGAGCTATTGAAGGAGCAGTTAAAAGAGTAGCCTTCTTCACAATGTCAGAGTCTTCTATTAAATATACACACGCAGTTGTTACTTCTATATTTAAAGAACTTTCAATTGATCCTAAAGAACTTACACACCAAAGAGTTGTCTCTACGGTTGGTAAGTACTACAAGATATCTAAGAAAGATCTTCTTGGTAAATCAAAGAAAGCAAATATAGTAATGGCAAGGCACATGTGTATGTGATTAATAAGAAAGATATTGAAAATCTCTTATTCTGAAATCGGTAAGATATTCAGAAGAGATCACTCAACAATAATAAGTGCAGTTCAAAATATCGAAACGAAAATGAAAATCAACGAAGCAGTTAAAATGGCAGCTAATAAAATCGAAGGAAACATAAATTCAATAAGTTAGTGTGTATAACTATCAACACCTAAAACAAAGTGTATCATTGATAACAATGAGTAATCCACTATATCAACAGTACTAATAGTAATAAACACTAAACATAAACTAAATACATAAGGGAGAAATATGAAAATTAAAATAAGCAAAAAGACATTAACAACAAAATTAGAAAGAGTAATGAAGGCTCATGATCCAGCTTCTCATTTAAAAGCTCTTCAAGGAATCTTGATTACTGCAATGGAGAATCAAATTACTATGATCGTATCAAATGGTAATCTTTCTATTAAAGAAGTATTCGAGATTGGACCTGAAGTTCAAATCGAAGAACCAGGAAGAATGCTAGTTGAAGGAAAACTTTTCTTCGACGTTGTTAAAAAGCAATCTGGAGAAATCGTTATTTCAAAAGAAAGAGAAACTGCAACTATAAGATCTTTGGATTCTAATGTTGTATTAAATCTTTTTGATGCAAATGATTTTCCAACAATTTCATTCGACAACTTCGGTGAAGAGTTTATTGTTTCATCAGATATTATTAAAGAAATAATTTCAGAAGTTTCATTTGCTGCTGCTGACAAAGATAAAAGAATAATTCTTAATGGAGTTAATCTAAAAGCTGAAGAAGGTAAATTAATTGCTTCTGCAACAAATTCATTTAGATTAGCTAAAAAAGAAACTTCAATCGATTCTCAAATTCACTTTGATATTTCTATACTTTCAAAAAACCTTAAACAATTTATTCCTGCTGGAGTTACTGGTGATTTAAAAATATGAGTAACGGACGCAAAAATTGTTACTCAATCAGAAGGAACAACAGTGGTTTCAAAACTGATTGATGGAACGTATCCAAATGTCTCAGGGCTTATCCCTGCTGACTTTGAGCATAAAGTAAAGATTTCTGCAAAGGAACTAACTGCACTTATTGATAAGTCAACAGTTATGCTTTCAGAAACAAATCCAGTTGTTAGAATGTCTATAGATAACGAGACTCTAAAACTTGAATCAAAAAGAGATCAAATTGGAAACCTTGAAGCAAGGTCAACAAACTTTACTCTTGAAGGTTCAGAGTTAGAAATTGCTTTCAATGTATTTTTCCTTAAAGAAGCTATTTCAAAATTCGACGGAGATATAAATCTTAATTTTAATGGTGCTCAAAAACCATTTATAATTACATCAGAATCAAACAAAGGTTTAATTCAATTAATACTACCGCACAGATCATACTAGGAGACACATGTTAATAAAAACAATATTAGAAAACAAAAAAGAAGAATCAGTTTCAATCAAAGGTTGAGTTGTTTCTAATAGAGGAAATAGCAACATTAGATTTGTAACTATTAATGATGGTTCTACTTTTGAAAATGTTCAAGTTGTATTAAAAGATCAAGCTGAAGAATTTGAAAAAGCAAGATTAGGTTCTTCTGTATCTGTTACTGGTGATGTTAAATTAACACCAGATGCAAAACAGTCTTTAGAAATTGTTTCAACTGAGTCTGCGATTTTAAAAATTGCTGATGAAGATTTCCCTTTACAAAAACAAGAAATGACAAGAGAGGTTTTAAGAGAACTTCCTCATGTAAGACATAGAACTAATATCTTTAGAGCAGCTATGAGAGTAAGGTCAACTTTATCTCAAGAGATTCATGCATTCTTTGCAGAAAGAAATTTCCTTCTTGCAACTTCACCAATAATAACTTCTAATGATGGAGAAGGTGCTGGAGAAGCGTTCGTTGTTGATGATGAATCATCTGATCAATTCTTCGGAACTAAAGCAACACTAGGGGTTACAGGGCAATTACATGCTGAAGCATATGCACAAGGATTTGGAAGTGTTTATACATTTGCTCCTACGTTTAGAGCTGAGAATTCTCATACTCAAAGACACGCATCTGAGTTCTGAATGGTTGAACCAGAAATTGCATTTGCAGATTTAAAAGAAATTATTTCAGTTGCTGATTCAATGTTAAAAACAGTTATCGAAAGAATAATGAAAAAGCATCCAAAAGAATTTGAATATTTAGAATCAGTAACACCTGGACTTCTAGATAAATTAAATAACGTTGTTTCAAAAGAAATAAAAATTATTGATTATAAAGATGCGATTGTTGAACTTGAGAAAGTTAAAGACCAATTCAAAAATAAAGATATCAAATTTGGAATGGACTTAAATTCTGAACACGAAAAATATATGGCTGAAGAATTAGTTGGTGGACTTGTAGCAATTATTAATTATCCAAAAGAAATTAAATCATTCTACATGCATCAAAATGAAGATGGAGTTTCAGTTGCTGCCTTCGATGTACTTGCTCCTGGTATTGGAGAAATCATTGGTGGATCACAAAGAGAAATGGATGTTACTAAACTTGAAGAAAGAATTAAAGAGTTAGGAATAGACAAAGATGATCTTCAATGATATTTAGATTTAAGAAGATTCGGTGGTTCAATGTCAGCTGGATTTGGTCTTGGTTTAGAGAGATTAGTTATGTATGTAACTGGTATCGAAAACATAAGAGATGCAATCCCATTCCCAAGAACACCAAATAGTTTAAAAATGTAGAAAGGCTAAGGCCTTTTTTATTAAATAATTTTGAATGTTTTTTAAACATAATGTTAAAATTAAGGAAAGGAGAACATATGAAATTATCACTAATACTACCAATCTATAAAGATCAAAAAGGATTAACTAAATTTATATCAAGAATGAAAGAACAAACTTCGAAAGATTTCCAAGTTATTTTTGTTGTTGATACTAATAGAGAAAAGGTTCTTCAAACTATTGATTCAGCTTCTAAAGTTATTAAATATAAAATTGTGTTCAACTCAGCAAGATCAGGAAGATCATCAGCTATCATGGATGGTGCAGCAGAAGCTACAGGTACATATACAATAATAATGTCTACTTCTGATTCATTCAAAAAGACTTTCGTTGAAGACTCAATTAAAGTTATTGAAAAACAAAAATCAGACATTATTGAATTCGAAGCTAGATTCAAATCTCCAATCAAGTTTGATGGGAAGATTAGACTTTCTATTCCTTCTGAAACTGTTATTGCTGATAAACCAGAAATCCTTGCATACTCATACTTCTTTGATTTCAATAAGTTCTTTAAAACATCTGTTCTTAAAAAGACATTAGAAGTTCCTGAAAGAGCACTTTC
>JAOZTM010000012.1:5527-8531 GCA_029942215.1 Metamycoplasmataceae bacterium
AAGTTAATGGAAACACGTCTAGCTAACTTCTTTGAAACTAATAAATACATGTTGAAAAATAATTCGGAGGCTAAGTTCTTACACGTTAAATCTTCATCTCAAGAATTGATTAAACTTTATAAAGAATTTAAATAATGAAAAAAGAAAATAAGATCGTAAGGTTTTGACCTAAACTTTTGTCAAGAATTGTCGACCTTATTTTGGTTGCGTCTCTTTCAATACTTGCGTCATATTTTATATTTGAAAAAGTTGCTGGTCAAACTCAACTTAAAGAAACATGAATGTTTTATGTTTGAGCTCTAGGAACTGCAATCTTATTTTTAGTATTCTTTATATTGATACCGTTAGTATGAAAAGGGAAGAGTATAGGGAACTTTATATTAAGAGTTAAAGTTGTTGCTAAAGGAAGTCTAACTAAAGCAATTTTGAAAAGAGAGCTTGCTTTCGGCTGAGCTTGACTTCTTTTGGTAATAGCGTTCACAGCACTAATTAATCATTCAATGGTCTTAAAAGCCACTATGAGCCAAACTAACATCAAGTATGTTGGTTGAGAAGCTGTAAGAGTTTCAGTATTGTCAACACTTGCAGGATTAATAATAATTACACAAATGATTTTTGGAGTATCTGGTCTTGTTAAAAAGAATGGTATTTCAATTCATGATGAAATGGCTGGATCAAAAGTTGTTTGAATTAATAGATTTACAACAATCGAAAAGGAAGTAACTAAAAAAGAAATAATGCCTTCAAGAGTAAAACATAATCCCGTTGAATGAATAGGCGGTGAAAATGTCTAAATTTACTACAGGTTTAAATCCTCAGCAAAAGAAAGCGGTTCTACATTCTAAAGGTCCTCTTTCAATTATCGCTGGTGCTGGTTCTGGTAAGACAAGAACTCTTACTCACAAATTAGCTCACCTTATTGATGTTGAGAAAATTGATGCGTATAAAATTCTTGCTGTTACCTTTACTAATAAAGCTGCAAAAGAAATGAACGCAAGAGTTAAAGAATTGATTGGACCTAAAAGTGAAGGTTCAACTATTTCTACATACCACTCTCTATGTGTAAGAATTCTTAGACAAGAAATAGAATTCTTTGGATACCCATCTAGATTTAATATTCTAGACGTTCCAGATCAAAAACAAATCCTTTATCCAATCTATAGAAAGTATGACCTTTCTCCAAGAACACTTTCATACTCAGCGATGATTGCTTATATATCTAAGAATAAGATGTTACTTAACGAACCACACGTTCTTATTGAAACAGCTGAAAAAGATACTGACAAGTTCATGGCTAAGGTATACGGTGACTATATGGAAGCTACAAGAAAAAGTAAATCATTAGACTTTGATGATCTATTAGTTTTCGTACACAAGTTATTTAAAGAAAATAAAGTCGCCGCTAAAAAGTGATCAGAAAGATTTGAGTATGTTCTTGTTGATGAGTTCCAAGATACATCTGTTATTCAATATGAAATTGTTAAGACATTAGCAAAATCTAAAAACATAACGATTGTTGGAGATCCAGATCAAACAATCTATACATGAAGATATGCTGATGCTTCTTTAATTAAAAAGTTTAAGAAAGACTTTACTAATACAGAAACAATTGTTCTTGATCAAAACTATAGATCTACAAAAACAATTCTTGCTGCAGCCAACAAGCTAATTAAACATAACAAGAAGAGAGAACCTAAAAATCTATTTTCTGAAAATGCTATTGGAGAACCAATAAGCTTTTTCCATGGATTCTCAGATGACTCAGAAGCAAAGTGAATAGCTAAGCAAATTAAAACATTAAGAGGTGAAGGAATAAAACTTAATCAAATAGCAGTTCTTTATAGAGCTAACTATATTTCACAATCATTAGAAAGACAATTCGTTAATGCTAATGTGCAATATGTTATTTGAGGTGGAGTTAAGTTTTATCAAAGACAAGAAATCAAAGATGCAATAGCATTCTTAAAGATCATTCATAACTGAGACGCTATTGCCTTAAACAGAATGATTAATGTTCCGGCTAGAAAAATTGGAGCAGTAGCTTTAGAAAAATTAAAAGCTCATGCAGCTGAAAACAAACTTTCACTTTCTGACAACATTCAGAAGAACTATAAGTCTCTTCCATTGTCAGATGCACAAAGAGGAGAACTTGGTAAATTTATAAACTTCGTTAATAAATATTCAGCTGCCCTGAAAACAAATCCTATTTCAACAGTTCTTCAAAAGTTCCTTATTGAAATAAAGTATTACAACATTTTCTCAAGTGATGAGTCTAACAAGATTGATAACGTTAAACAACTTGTAAGTTCAATTGATAAATGAGAAAAGAAAAATCAAGATAAAGAGTTATTCGAATATCTATCTGAAATTTCTTTATATACAGATGGAGATAATGATGTGAATGATGAGTTCACTTATCTAATGACAATTCACTCTTCAAAAGGACTTGAGTTTGACTATGTATTTATAGCTGGTTTTTCAGAAGGAGTTTTCCCTTCTTCAAGATCATTAGAAGAACCTGGAGGACTAGAAGAGGAAAGGCGTCTTGCGTATGTTGCAATCACAAGAGCAAGAAAAAGAGTTTTCATTTCAAATTCAAGAGGGTTTGCAATTGACCACAAGACACAAAAGAAACCTTCGCGGTTCATTAACGAACTTGGTATAGACATCAGAGAACATGTGTCTCACTACATTGCACCTAAAAATGTTGAAGAAAATTATCACCAAGAAGACAATATAATTGAAGAGGACAAAATAATAGTTGGAGACAAGATAAAACATGGAACATTTGGTACTGGTAAGATCATTAGTATCGATGGAGCAATTGCTAAAATCAAATTTAGTAAGCCACATGGAGTTAAGTCTTTAATGAAAAATCATAAGTCGATTAAAAAGGTGGTTAAGTAATGTTGATGTTAATAATTTCAATTTCAATACCTGCAGCAATATTACTATTGTTTATTTTGTTATATTACATTTCTAAAATTACTCACTATAAAAGAAA
>JAOZTM010000012.1:8631-11416 GCA_029942215.1 Metamycoplasmataceae bacterium
GACTTCTTATCAATAATATCTAAAAGAAAGTTTGTGAAGAATGTTCCCTACTTATTATTAGGTAACACATGTATTTTCTATATATCAACAGAGAAGATATCTAGACTTAAAAGAAAAATCAGTCATTTTGAAAAATCTATTGAATCTGGAAATGGAAGTAGTGGACTTAAAAGACTTTATCTAGGTACCGCAGATACAATTGCTAAAGAAGTTAACTCTTCAAAAAGATTGAATACAATTCTAGCATTCCTTGATTTTGGAATAAACGTTTCAATAAGAAAAGAAATCAATTTCATTAATTCTAAAAGTGAACACTTTAATAAAGAAGAATATAGCGCTTACGTTGAAGGATCATCTAACTTTAGAAGTGCAATCAAAACAAGTGATATTTCTATTGTTGAAATGCCTGTTAAAAATTATTCATCAAACAGAAAAATCATGGCTTATGCGGTTCCTGAAATTAAATCTATTTCTAGTGAAATTCAAAAAACTATTTTACAAAATTCTGAGAACAAATTAGTGCTTACAGATAAGCTTGCAGAAATGATTGCTATTGAAAGTAAATTCAAAGTTCCATTACTTGTAGACATCAATCAAAAATGACTTGAAGAAAATTATAAAAAGATGAAATATAAGAAAGCAATATACGTAATCAATTTATCTAAACATAATAAAGAATTAAGTCAAGAAGTTATTGAACACTTAAAAGAAAACAAATTCATTATTGGATTCAAAATAAATGTTTTCAATGAAGGTATTCAAACTCTTATTAAAAAGCTAAATCCTGAGTTCTTAATTGCTGGAGCGAACCTTGCAAACAACAGAGGATCAAGTGGTTTAATTAACCTTATAACTATCAAAAGAATTGCCAAGATGAATTCAATCAGATTGATTCATGAAAATCCTCCTTTAAACATTGAAGAAGGAATGGTAGAGAAGATGGGGATTAAATATTACTATTCTATATAAAATAAGCTTTTTATCTAATATTTAGCTTTTTTTGTGTCTTTTTTGCTATTATTAAGGTATGAGAGAACTAGAAAAAATAACACCATTAGAAGAAGACTTCAGTCAATGATTTACTGATGTTGTTAAACAAGGAAACTTAGCCGAATATGGACCAGCAAAAGGGTCTATCATTTTCAAACCAATTTCATATGGTATTTGAGAAAACATACAAACAGAAATGAATAAGATTTTTAGAAAGCTTCATGTACAAAATCTTTATCTTCCTTTACTTATTCCTGAAGAGTATTTAAAAAGAGAAAAGGATCACATTAAAGGTTTTGCTCCTGAGCTTGCGACAGTAACAAGAGTTGGTAAAAAAGAACTTTCAGAACACTATGTTATTAGACCAACTTCCGAAATGCTTTTTGCTGAGTTATTCCAAAAAGAAATTGATTCTCATAATGATCTTCCAAAGATATATAACCAATGAGCAAACGTATTAAGATGAGAGAAAACAACAAGACCATTTTTAAGAACTTCTGAGTTCCTATGACAAGAAGGACATACAGTTCATTCAACTGCAATTGAAGCTAGAAAACTAACAAGAAAAATGATTGGTGTTTATGCCAAGTTCTTGAAGAAGTATTTAGCTATTCCAGTTATCGTTGGTAAGAAGACTCACAAAGAAAAATTTGCTGGTGCAGTTTCTACTTATACAATCGAAGCAATGATGAAAGATGGTAAGGCTTTACAATCAGGTACTTCACATTACTTAGGACAGAACTTTGCTAAGTCAATGAACATTAAGTTCCAGACTAAAGAAAACAAACAAGAGTATGGTTACCAAACATCATGAGGTGTATCTACAAGACTTATAGGTGCGATCATAATGACACATGGTGACAACAGAGGAATTATTATTCCTCCAATGATTGCTCCTAACCAAGTTGATATTATTGAAATCTTTGGACATAAGAATGAAGATGTAAGAAATGAATCTGTAAAGATTGAAAAACTATTAGCTAGAAAGTTAAGAGTTAGAAGAGATTCATCATCTAAAGGCCCAGGGTTCAAAGCTGGTAAATCTGAAATTGAAGGAACACCTTTAAGAATTGAAATCGGAAGCAGAGATTTAGCAGAAGGTTTAGTTACTTTTGTTAGAAGAGATACTCTTGAAAAGATTCAAGTTAAATTAGAAGATGTTAAATCAACAGCAAACATTTTACTAAAAGATATTCAAGCAAATCTATTAAAGAACGCTGAAGATAGATTAGAGAAGAACACAGTGAGAGCTGACTCTTACGAAGAATTGAAGAAACTTGTTGATAATGGAAAATTCGTGGCTGTACCATTTGCTGGTGGAGACAAAGAAGAGAAACTAATTAAAGAAGAAACATTAGCTTCTACTCGTTGTATCCCATTCCACATGAAGTTGAAGGAAGAAAAAGAATGTATAATTACAAAGAGAAAAACAAGGAGGTTAGTTATATTTGCTAAGGCATATTAACTATTACTATATATGGCAACATTTATTAACGGAAGTGAAGTAAAAGGAAAGATCAATCCTACTGGAACAACAATCATCAATGTTACGGCATCATGATGTGGTCCTTGTAAGATGCTTGCACCTATTCTTGAAGAGATAGGTCAAACAACTGATGTATACAAAGTTGATGTTGATACTAATCAAGAGTTCGCAAGAGAAATGAATGTTCAAGGAGTACCTGCAACATTCATTTATAAAGATGGTGTACTAGTTGATACTATCTCAGGATTTGTCCCTAAAGAAGTTATTGAACAAAAACTATAATTCAAATACCAATTAGGTATTTTTTTA
>JAOZTM010000013.1:0-5626 GCA_029942215.1 Metamycoplasmataceae bacterium
TTTTTCATTGATCTCATAACTGACTTAATTTGAGCTTCAGAAGGTTTTCTACCCATTTGTAAGAACATTGCTCTTATCATCTTCTCATTAACTGGAGGGTTCTCTCTAAGTTGTTTCTCGAACATCTTCTTAGTAAAGTAAAATCCTAATCCCCCACCAATTAATAGTGTAACTATTGCTATACCAATTATTAATCCTATTCCTAATCCTAATGACATGTTGTCTCCTTTGTGATTAAGAATATTATAACAACAATATTAAGATATAAAAAAAAGGTGATTACCTTTTCCCTCTTATAACTCTTAATATTAGTCTTACTACTATCGGAATTATCAGAACTACTAGAACTGACATAATGAATATACGTCTGTACATTTTATTCATTGTTTGTTTGATTGTTTCCAAATCAGAAGCTGACATCATTTGTGATCCATAGTATGAATCTATTTCTAACAATCTTTTCTTACGTTGTATTGTAAGTACTAAATAGATAAGTACTATTGCAGCAAGTGATACTGTAAATAGTATTACCATCAGATCTGGATTTGAGAATAATGAATGTATTCAAGCTTTGAAATCGAAGATTCATCAACTAACATCTTTTAATCATCAAAGTGTTAATGTGAATAGTCCTCCGTAGAACATTAAGAAGAATGTTATTCAGTTATGTTTAACTTGTTTCTTATTAAGACTTAAGTATAGTCTTGAAATGAATGGCGGTGTATCTGTAAGGCCAATCGCAAGATCTTCTGAATATCTTAGAAGAGCTTTCTTAAGATAGTTCATTTCCCCTAGAGTAATCATTGATTTATAGAATGCAAGTAGTAAAACTACTGAAGGTATTACAATTGCTATTCATGATGCATCGAATACTGTGAAGTACAAAGCAATAAGAACGATTGAAGCTAAAGTAATTAACGCTGACAATCCAATTGTGAACTGTTGTCTTCTTTTCTCTCATTTGATAACTTTAAAGATACCATTGGGAATAACTCCGTTTGGATCTACAGCTTTTCTTTTCTCAAGTTTCTTAGGCTGTACTATTGTTGGGTTAACAAATCTAATTGTGTTTGTATCGTATAGTGGTTTAATTTCCATTACTTTGCTCCTTTCATTATTTCTTCTAGTTTATCTGTTGGTTTGTAGATAAATTTCTTACCTACCTTGCTCTTAATGTATAGTTCTAATTTGATTAGTCTTTCTAATGCTTGCCTTGATGTCTCGTATGAACAATCGTTTATCTCCGTGTAATCATTTAATGAGTAATTCAATTCTTTATCATTACTTTTATTCATGAACTTGATGTCTGATAATTTCAAGTTTGGATATTTCTTAGTAAGATCAGTTTTAACTTCCTTTGTATACAACTTCTCAGAATTGTTAATCAAGTAGTTAGTTATTATCGTTAAGTCTTTCCCATTCGCTTCGTACTTCTTAATCAACAATTCAATTTCTTTTTTCGACAGGCCTTGCAATTTATTCTTTTTAATTATTTGAATCGCCATCTTAAGAATGAAATCATTATCATCAGCTTCTATTTCTATATTGCCTTTTAATTCAACGTTCATTGCAAATCTCTTTTTAACTAACGATGGAGTTTCAACTATGTTTACAAAGTCTAAATCATTTACTGGAACTAGTTCCATATATAGTCTTCTATACTCTTTAGTTTCAGCGACAATGTCATCACCAAAAGAGATTAAATCATTAATCGGTATGTATTGTTCGTCTGTGAATTGTTTGATTTCCATATAACCATTATATATTATTTCCAAGTTTATTACTAATTAATTCCAAGTTTATTACTATTCTACTAATTTGCTACTATTTCTTTCAAAGTTAGTTGAAGATAATAACAAGTTATTAATATTGTTCTTTTTGAAGTTCTTTTTAAATGAGAAGTATCCTATTGCTTCACTTAAAGCCAATGCTATTAACATTACACCTAGTAAACTTCCACCAATAATCATTGCTGAATTACCGTTCGTATTCATTACTGCGCTTGATGTCAATATAGCTGCACCTGTAAAGAATGATTTAACTGAAAGGAATATTGCCATAACCAATACTGGGAACTTGTGATCAAAGTGCAATGTTGTTCCAAACATGGTCATAAAGTAAATACCAAACCCAAATGAAACAAGAGTAACAAGTATTGTGATACTTATTGTTCCTGCTGCGCCTGTCATGAATAAGATAGAAAGAACAATAGCTGAGATAGAAATGATTCCTATTCCTATGTTCTTCATAATAACTCCATCATACTTTCTTACAAAGATAAAGGCAGTTACAACTGAAGCTGAAAGTGAAACAAACTTAATTAACATCATTACTCACTTCTCGAGCTTAGCGAAGGTATTGGCTATTTCAGTTACATATGTGAATGCAAAGATCACAACAGCAGCTGAAAGAGAAAGTGCAAATACATCTTTCATTCCTTTTCCTTTTACAAACACCTGTGCGTTTGGATCAACGTTATCTAACATTATTGTTTCTGTTCTTTCTTTAAAGAAAGAGAAGCCGATAATTGAGACGGTTCCTACTGCTACAGCGACGAAAGCCATCAAACGTAAACTTATGTTTGCTTCAATAAATGATGATGTCACAACAGTTGCTAATGAACTTGCTGCAACTGGTATTGTGAATACGAAAGCTGCTGATATGAAACATTTCTTAATGTCTCAGTTTTCAGATCAGTATTGTGAGTTAAGACCAAATGTAGCTCCAACAACTCCAGCCGTTATAGAAGCAACGATAATAGATCAAACGGCAAAGTTAGAAGCAATAACTAATGTAAGTCCTAACAACATAATTAACATTGCTAATAAGACTACGTTTCTTCTTGACTTGATCTTTTGAGAAAGTATTCCTAAAGGAACCCTAACTAAAGCTTGGGTAAATTGATAGAGAGAAAGTACTATTGCTCATACTCATCATTGATTAAGAATTGAGTTAGGATTCAAGTTTCCACTTTCTTTAAATAGGAACATCATGAATCATGAACTGAATAAGAAAACGTAAATGAACGCATTGTACTTAGACATTTTCTTATACTTGAATATCAAAAGAAACACAACAGTGATTATTGTTACAAATATAATTGAAGAAATTAATATGTTTAACATTTACTTATTATAAATAAGAATAAAAAAAATAGATATCTATTTTTCTTCGTTAGTTGTTTTTAAAACTTTGATAAATGCATCTTGAGGAACTTCTACAGAACCAAATAGTTTAGCTTTAGCTTTTCCTTTTTTCTGTTTCTTCAGAAGTTTCTGACGTCTAGTAACATCTCCACCATATAACTTAGCAGTAACATCTTTTCTAAAGGCCTTAATATTTTCTCTACAAATAATTTTTCCACCAATAACTGCTTGAACAGGAATTTCAAAGTTATGTCTAGGAATAACTTCTTTAAGTCTCTTAGCCATTTCTCTTCCTCTATGTTCTGCAAAGTCTCTATGTACAACAAAAGAGAATGCATCAACCTTCTCAGCATTAAGAAGTATATCTACCTTTACAAGGTTAGTTTCTGCATGACCTATGAATGTGTAATCAAATGAAGCAAACCCTCTTGATATAGATTTAAGTGAATCGAAGAAGTCGAATACAACTTCAACTAAAGGAAGTTCATATATTAACTTACGTCTAGTGTCATCTATATATTCAAGGTTTACATACTTACCTCTTTTGTTTTGACAAAGTTCCATCAGTGATCCAACAAACTCTGAAGGAACTAATATTTCAGCTTTGATGAAAGGTTCTTCTATTTTTGTAATAAAGTTTGGATCAGGAAACATCGAAGGGTTTGAAAGAACTTCCATTTCTCCATTAGTTCTATAAACTTTGAATTCAACAGATGGTGACGTAGCAATAATTGAAACATCAAACTCTCTTGAGATTCTTTCTTGAATAACTTCTAAGTGTAGAAGGCCTAGGAACCCAACTCTGAATCCATGCCCTAGTGCTTTAGATGTTTCTTGTTCATAAGTAATTGCAGAATCTGAAAGAGAGATTTTTTCTAAAGCCTCTTTTAGAGATTCATAATCTCTTCCATCAATTGGATAGAAACCGGTAAAGACAACAGGGTTCATTTTCTTGTAACCCTTTAGAGGTGTTTCAGTTGGATTTGCAACAGTTGTAATTGTATCTCCAATTGATACATCTTTTGAATCTCTTATAGATGCGGCAATTCAACCAACCTCTCCAGCTTGTAAGAATTGCTTCTTTTCTTCTTCTGGATTCTTAACTCCAACTTCAACAACATGGAATTGATTTCCTGAGTCCATGAATTTAAACTTCTCTCCGATTTTTAAGGTTCCATCAAAAATTCTAACCAATAATATAACTCCTCTATATGTATCAAAGTAAGAATCAAATACTAAAGCCTTTAGGCTTTTTGAATCATCAGCTTCTGTTGGAGCTGGAATATCATCTATTATTGCTTGAAGAACTTTCTCTACATTCTCACCAGTCTTTGCAGATATTTCAATTGCATTGTCTGCAGGTATTCCTATAACCTCTTCAATTTCTCTTTTAACTCTTGCTGGATCAGCAGAAGGTAAATCAACCTTATTTATAATAGGAATTATTTCTAGGTCGTTATCCATAGCTAAATAAACGTTAGCAAGAGTTTGAGCTTCAATACCTTGAGTTGCATCAACTAATAGCAATGCCCCTTCACAGGCAGCTAAAGATCTTGATACCTCATAAGTAAAGTCAACATGTCCTGGAGTATCAATTAAATGAAAGACATAATCCTTATGCTTAATCTGTACAGCATTCAGTTTAATAGTTATTCCACGCTCTTGTTCAATATCCATTGAATCTAAGTGTTGAGCCTTTAAACTTCTTTTTTCAACGGTATTAGTTATTTCTAAAATTCTATCCGCAAGGGTAGATTTTCCGTGATCTATATGTGCAATGATTGCAAAGTTTCTTATTTTTGATTTTTCCATGTTATATGAATTATAAACAAAATAAAAAAAACACTATGAAGTGTTTCTTATAAGAATTTTCCTAATACAAATGCTAATCCAATAATAGCCCCTAGAATTAATACTGCAAGTAAGAATCCTAATCATCCTGGCATTGGTGGATTTTTAGTTTCCACAACTTCTTTAACTGCTGTTTTCTTAACAACTTCTTTAGAAGCAACTTTTTTAGTTTCTTCTTTTTTAGGTGCATTGTTAATTACAGTCTTGTTAATTACGGTCTTATTAATAACAGTTGTTGCAACTGGTTTATTAGCAGCTGTTTTTTCTGTTTTATTAAGAACGATCTTCTTGTGAGTCATAACACCTTTAGAGTCCATTGAAGGCACAAGCTTGTATGAGAAGTGTGCGTTCTTGTCTTGAACCATTGCGTATGTATTCTTAAGAGCTAATGATTTAAATTTATTAACTACTTCAGCTTCTGTTGGAGCTGTGAATACTGCTTTAGATTTTGCTGGCTTAAGATTTCATTGAACAACTTTTCCGGCTTTGTTCTTTTTGATTGTTATGTAGTAAACTGAATCAGAATTTTTTCTTTTTGCAGTTGTTTTCTTTTTAGCTACTGGCTTTTTCTTAGCTGGTGCTTTTTTAGCAACTGGTTTCTTTTTAGCTACTGGCTTTTTCTTAGCTGG
>JAOZTM010000013.1:5726-11213 GCA_029942215.1 Metamycoplasmataceae bacterium
GCTTTTTTCTTCGCAGTTCCTTTTGTAATTACTTCTTCTGTAGTTGTTGTAGTTGTAACAACTTTCTTAACTACTGTCTTACTTGTCTTAACAGGAGCTTTTACTCATGTCTTTCCTTTTTTGACCATTATGTCCGTTGTGTTTTTTTGAGCTTGTGCTTTAGCAATAGCTGCTGTTTGTGTAGGCTCAGTTACTGATGCAGTTCCAGTTTTTGTAAGTGAAACTCCTCAATTACCGTCCTTGTGTTTTGTTATGTATTTTATAGGCATACATCTATTTTATCAAAAAAACCACCTTTTGAGTGATTTGTTAAATTTTAATTCTCTTTTTATTTTCTCACTGATATTCCTTTATATATATAGGACCTTCATCAAATGGTATTTTCATAGCGTTTTCTGTTTCTTCTAATGTAGCATCAAAAATCTTTAAACGTTTTCCTTCTATTATTAAGAATGCTCCAGGGAACGGAGAAAGGCCTTTAATCTTTTTAATGACATTAGTACTTGATTCAGAAATACTTAATTCACAGAATGATTTATCTATTTTTGGAGCCAATGTAAACTCAGCTGATTGTTCTTCGGGCTGATCATCACCAGCTTCAATAACTTTTAATCATTTAACTATGTTGCTTTTAGCAAGATCTGAAATGATTTTGAATCCATCTCCAGTATTTGTTTCAGGAGTTATTGTTTTAGAAGCCTTGAAGTACATAGGTCCAGCATCCATCTCTTTAATCATCTCTATAAGAGTAATGCCAATTTCAGCATCTCCATTAAGGATTGCATGATGAATTGGAGCTGCGCCTCTGTATTTAGGTAATAGTGATCCGTGAATATTAACTGGTTTGAACTTACCTTGTTCTAATATAGAAGTTGGAACTCATTGTCCAAATGCAAATGTTAAAAACAAATCATAGTTAAGAGCTTTTAACTCTCCAGCTATAGTTGCAATCTTTTCAGGTTTAAATACTGTTATTCCATGTTTGTTTCCTAATTCAGATACTGCAGTTTCAGTTAGAACCATTCCTCTACCTTTAGGTCTATCTGGTTGAGTTACGATTGCAACAACATCAAAGTTCTTAATAACTTCTTCAAATGCAGCTATTGAAATTTCAGGAGATCCTGCTAATACTATTTTCATGTTCCGCCCTTTTCTCCTGTAATTGACTTGTGCAAGTTAACGTCGTCCTTATTAGTTGTTCTAAAGGCTTTAATCTTACTTTCCAAGTGTTTTACTTGTTCTTCATCAAATGACTGTGTCAGTGCCTCTGCTATCTTATCTAAGACATCAAACATATCTGCATGTTTAGTAATAACTTCGTGTGATTTAGTTCCAGTTACATTTATGAACTTTGCTTTGTTAGAAAAGATGATTAAAGAAATGATTGGTAATTTCTTATCAAGCATTTTTATGATGTGATCTAAGTGCTTTTGATTTTGAATAATTGGATTTGAAATGTCGTGTCTTTTCTCGCCTAGAACTTTAGTTCATTTCTGATCTGCAGCATCACCTTTGATTCCTCCGTTAATTGATTTAATTTCAACAACGATTACAGCTTCTGAAGTAACAAGTATTGAATCAACTTCAAATACTTTGTTTTCTCCATACTTATATAAAGAAGCAGGAATGAACTTGTTCTTAGTGTGTTTTGCTCATATTTTTAAATCAGTATTTATCTTGTCTTCTGCTTTTTGACCAATCTCTTTAACTAATTTTTTAAAGCTTTTTTTCTTGTAGAATAAATAAGCAAAATAAGCAATAACAAGTGTTATTAAAATAGTTCCTAATGTTGCGCCTAATATGAATCCCATAATGGAATTATAACTTGTATTTTTTTAAAAATAATAATATATAATTCTTTTACTTATTTAAAGGAGAAAACAATGGCAAACATAAAATCAAAAGAGAAGAATATAAAGAGAATTAAAAAGGCTACAATCAGAAACGCAGCTATCAAATCTAGAGTTAGAAAAGCTACTAAAGATGCGAAAGAAGCAATTGTTTCAAATGATAAAGATGTAAAACTTAAAATCTCAAAAGCACACAAAGAAATTAATACAGCAGTTTCTAAAGGTGTATTCCATAAAAATAATGGAGCTAGAAAATCAGCAAGACTTGATGCTTACGCAAAAAGAACTGCAGCAAAATAAAAACTCATAAGAGTTTTTTTTATTCGTTTAATGAATCAGCATCAAGGTTATGGAATACTTCTTGAATATCTTCGTCATCTTCTAATTTATCGATAAAGGCAAGAACTTTCTCTGCTTTGATTTTATCAAGCTTACATTCTTGGTTAGCTTCATAAAGAACTTCAGCAGTCTTGAATTCTTCAATACCATTCTTTTCAAGACCTTCTTTAACAGAAGTGAATGATGAAGGATCTGTATAAACAATAAATGTTTCATCAGAAGCAACAAAGTCATCAGCTCCAGCTTCGATTGCCATCATCATAGTTGTTTCTTCATCTAGTGAGTTCTTTTCAAATTCAAGAACTCCTTTTCTATCAAAGATATAACCAACAGATGAAGATGATCCAACTGAACCATTTGCTTTATTAAAATAAGATTGAATGTTAGCAGCTATTCTATTAGCATTGTCTGAAAGACAAATAACAAGGAATGAAACTCCTCTAACGTTTCCACCATAAACAATTTCTTTATATGCAGAAACATCTCCGGCACCAGTTGCTTTATTAATTGCATTTTCAATATTCTTCTTAGGCATAGATTTTGCTCTAGCCTTTGAAACTGCAAGTCTTAATGAAGAGTTTGAATCCATGTCTGCTCCGCCCATTGCAGCAGCTACCATTATTTCTTTTGATAACTTTGCAAAGACTTTAGATCTTACTGCATCTTGCGCACCTTTTCTGTGTCTTATGTTTGCTCATTTACTATGTCCTGCCATTTTATCTCCTTTTAAAAGTATAATAATTATATTATGAAGTATTGAAATTTTACAAAAATATTAGGCACTAGACAAAAAACAACTTATTCCCATAGGGAGTACAATTTATTTTTGAATGAAAGACCCATTGAAAAGATAACTGTAATGACATATCCTTTACATTCTGACGTTTATAAAAGTATCAGAAACTTTTCAACACCTCAATATGAAACAATATATCTTTTAAGAAATAAGAAAGCATTTAATACAATGTTCTTCAAAATTAACTACGATGTTCTTGTTACAGATAAAAATGGAACCATCGTTGATTTCTTTATTGATCAAAAAACTGGTTATGCATCTGATAAGTATCCGAACGGAAACAAAGTTTACTTCTGTGCTGTCGGAACTATTAATAACTTAAACATTAAAGAGAATGACAGACTTACATTACAGTGAAGATATTTAAAAGAAAAAAGATAATTCTATTTAAAGATATCTTTAAGAGAATTACCTAGTTTGCCTATATCTTCTTTGAAGTCATTGATATCGTTATCAATTTTTTTAAAACTTTTTGTCATCGGAGTTGGAACTGATTTTCTTTTGTGCTCAGTTATTTTAATTTGATGTTCAATCTTTTCTTTAACTTTAGAATCAACTTCTTCTTTATTAAGATAAGCATCAACTTGATCATAAGTGAAACCTAATTCATCTTCGTCGTATTGACCTTCTCATAAAGCAGCTGAAGGTTTCTTTGTGTAAACGTTCTTTGGAAGTTTCAGTTCCTTAGCCATATCTTTAACTTCACCTTTAGTTAAATGAATAATTGGAAGTAAGTCAACTCCACCATCGCCGTGCTTTGTAAAGTAACCAAGAATTCATTCTGCAGCGTTATCAGTTCCTAATACTAAGTAGTTGTTTTCTTGAGCTATAGAATATAGAGCTGCCATTCTAAGTCTAGGCTTGATGTTTGCAACGGCAAGTTTAGAAGATGCTGGAGTTGCTTTTTCTAAAGCTTTAAATGTATCAGTTAAATCAACAGTCTCAGTTTCAATCTTGATTGATGCAGCAACTTCTTTAGCATCTATAAGATCTTGTCCCATATCTCCTATTGGCATATAAACACCTATTGAGTTTTTAGGGAATGCTTTTTTAGCTAGTGCTGAAACAACTGCTGAATCAACTCCACCTGAAAGACCAATAACAACACCTTTACACTTTGCGGCTGTTACTTCTTGTTTAATTCAATCTGATAAATAATCTATGTAATTCATAGAATTATTATAAAGAAAAAAGGACTATTCCTTTTCATTTCATTCCATTTCATAACTGATGATTCTAACTGTATCTCCATCTTTCATTCCTCTTGCTTGTAGTTCTTTTCATAATCCTAGGTTTCTCATCATTCTATTAAACCTTGAGATGTTATCAAATGTATTTAAAGGGATACGATCAAAGATCCTTTGAACAGCAACACCTGTAACTTCGAACATTCCTTCATATGGAATTTCAATAACAATATCTTCTTCCATTCTGATTGTTACTTCTTTTTTGTTTTCAAGTTCGTATTCAATTTCTTCTGAATCTACATATGCTTTGTAAAGGATTCTTTTTAACATAGTGATTCCTTTTTCAGTAGCAGCTGATATCTCAACAACTTCTAATCCAGGGAACTTGTTCTTAAATAGAACTAAGTTATCAGCATAGTCTTCTAAATCACTCTTGTTAGCAATAACAACTTGTTTTCTTTCTTCAAGACCAAGTTTGTATTCTTTAAGTTCTGTATTAATTTGATTGTAATCTTTGATTGGATTCTTATCAGGATCTCCGAAGTCAACTATATGAGCAACAACTCTACATCTATCAATGTGCTTTAAGAATTCATGTCCAAGACCTTTACCTTGAGCAGCTCCTTCTATAAGACCTGGAAGGTCAGCTACAACAAATGAATGATCGTCAATGTTTACAAAACCTAATTGTGGATTTAAAGTTGTAAAGTCATAATCAGCAATTTTTGGTTTTGCATTTGAAACTTTAGAAAGAAGTGTAGATTTACCTGCTGAAGGTTTCCCTACGAATCCAACATCAGCTAAAACTTTAAGAGTTAAACTTATTTCAAACTTCTCACCTTTAGTTCCATTTTCAGAAAGTTGAGGTGCTTGGTTTTTAGAAGATTTGAACTTTGTGTTCCCTCTTCCTCCATTACCTCCACTTGCAATTAAATATGGAATCTCTTCAATAACATCACAGATCAATCTATCTTCTTTAAAGATTAATGTTCCTAAAGGAACCTTTATAAAAATATCTTCTCCTCTTGCACCAGTTTGATTCTTAGCACGACCATTGTCTCCATGGTTACCTCTGATGTTCATCATCATCTTTAAAGAGAATAAAGTATTCATTCCTGTGTCACCAACAAAAAAGATAGACCCACCGTCTCCACCGTCTCCACCATCAGGTCCACCTCTGGATACTCTTGCTTCTCTACGAAAAGAAACAACACCATTTCCACCGTCTCCAGCGAATACCTTTAATTTTGCTTTGTCTAAGAATTTCATGTATTAATTATAAATAAAAACACAATATGTGTTTAGTCTTCTTTTT
>JAOZTM010000014.1 GCA_029942215.1 Metamycoplasmataceae bacterium
GCAGCTCAAGCAGGCACAGTTAATAAGAGTGCTCAAGCAGTAACGGACGGTAAAGTTAAAGTTAAATCACCGAAGAAGATGATGATCTTATCACTGTTGGCAGCAACAATAGCGATTGGTTCATCTGTAGCAATGTTTGTATTTCTATTTGTAGAAAAAGGAGGCTTCTAATGCCAAAGATATCAAGAATTAAAGATAATATAGTTACCCTTTCAGGTAAGTATAAATATACGATGGACCAATACTGAAAACTTTCAAAGAACACTAAAGGTTTTGTTCTTTCAGCTTCTGAGACCGGAGCAAAGTTATTGGTAGTTGGAGATCCAGGAGAAATCAAAGTTAATGATTCAGTAACACTTTCTAAAGATAATCATGAGGTAAGTGTTTATAAACATCAATTCGGAAAAGTTATTTCTCCATTTGGTGAAGTACTTCATCCTGTATCTAAAGTTAAAACTACTGGTAAGACTCCTTTTGCTAAGGGTTCTTTAGAAACTCCTTCAGTTCCTATATTAGATAGAGAACCATTAGACGAACCTTTAAACACAGGTATGCTTGCTATAGATACAATGATCCCTGTAGGTAAAGGTCAACGTGAATTAATTATTGGTGATAGAAATACTGGTAAGACTACTATTGCTGTTAATACAATAATTAATCAAAAAGGTACAGACGTTAAAACTATTTATGTTGCTATTGGACAAAAGAGATCTTCTATTATTTCTACATACAATACTCTTGTTAAAAACGATGCAATGGATAATGCAATAATCATTTTCTCAAATCCTGATTCAGCAGCTCAACAATTCTTAGCAGCTAAAATCGGAATGGCAATGGCTCAAGCAATCGCCTTCAAAGGTGAAGATGTTCTTATTGTATTTGATGATTTAACTAAGCACTCAAACGTTTATAGAGAAGTATCTCTATCAATCGGTAGAAGTCCTGGTAGAGAAGCTCATCCTACGGATATCTTCTTCCAACATGCTTCATTACTAGAGAAAGCTGGAAAGTTCAATAAGAAATATAAGAATGGAACAATCACTGCTCTTCCTATTGTTGAAACAATACAAGGAGATCTTGCTTCGCTTATTCCTTCTAATGTTATTTCTATTACAGATGGACAAATATTTACATCTGCTAATATGTTTAACAACGGAAAGTTCCCTGCTATTGATATTAAGTTATCAGTATCAAGAACTGGTTCTGCTGTTCAATCTAAAATAATTAGAAATGCTTCTAAGAGTTTAAAAGCAGATTATACGAAACTGTTTGAAATTCAAAAGTTCTCAGATATGTCAATTGATGTTTCAAAAGAGCTTGAAATGAAGATCGAAAAATGAAACGGATTAAACAGTGCTTTATTACAATTTGGTAATGAGGGACACTCAAAAGCAACAATGGTTATCATCTTAGAACTTTATAGATATGGTGCTTTAGGGAAACTTGAAAAACCTAAAATATTCTCAAACATAATCAGAAACTTTATCAAAACTGACAAGGTTGCGAAGAAGGTTGCGAAGAAAATTGAGTCTGGAAAAATAACTAAAAAAGAACTTGATGATGCAGTAAAAGGAATATTTATTCCGCTTGCAAAAACTGCTTCAGGTGAGTCTGGAAATCTGTTCTCTAGAAAAGAAATTGAAGAACTTGAAAGGAGCATTTAATGGCTGGTAAAATTACTAATATATCATCAGATATCATAAGGGTAAAATTCCCTAAAAAAGATGTTCCAAAGATTGGGATTCTATTAAAAACTAAAACAGGAGCTTTGCTTTCTGTTGAAGGAATTTTCAATGAAACAGAAGTTGTTTCTGTAATCATTTTCAAGACAAATGCTTTATCAATTGATGAAGTTGTAATTTCTACAAAGAAGCCTATTCAAGCACCCGTAGGGAAAGAAGCGCTTGGTAGAATCTTCAATACTGTTGGTGAACCATTAGATGGAAAACCTAAATCAAAAGGGTTGAAATATGAAAATGTTACAACGTATAAAAAACTTGAAAAAGGATTTACAACTAAAGAAAATAAATTAAAAACAGGGATCAAAGCAATTGACTTTTTCGTGCCTACAATGGAGGGTGACAAAATAGGAATGTTTGGTGGAGCTGGTGTTGGTAAAACTCTTGTTATAAAAGAGATGATTACAAACATCACAAAAGCTAAAAAATCTTCTTACTCTTCTATCTTCGTTGGTATCGGAGAACGTTCAAGAGAAGGTGAAGAAATTTATAGAGAACTTAGAGAAGCTAAGCTTTTAAATAACGTTCAATTATTCTTTGCTCAAATGAATGAAACTCCTGGATCAAGAATGAAACTTATTTATTCTGCAATCACATCAGCTGAATATTTCAGAGATGTAATGAAAAAAGATACGCTTGTATTTATAGATAATATTTATAGATTTACACAAGCCGGTGCAGAGCTATCTTCATCACTTGGAAACATACCTTCACAATCTGGTTACCAACCAACATTGATGACTGAAATTTCTAACGTTCAAGAGAGACTGTCAAACTCACCAACTGGTTCTATAACTTCGTTCCAGACTGTGTTTGTGCCTGCTGATGATATTACAGATCCAGCAGCAGTTAACATCTTTTCACACTTAGATGGATCATTAGTTCTTGACAGAAATATTGCTGCTGCCGGAAGGTATCCAGCTATAGATCCTCTTGCATGTTCATCAAACAATCTTGTTCCAGGAATCGTTGGACAAAGACATGTTGATGCAGTTATAAATGTTAGACGTCATTTACAAAGATATGACGAATTAGAAGATATTATTGCAATCCTTGGTATTGAAGGAATTTCTCCAGAAGATGTTCTTACAATAAACAGAGCAAGAAAACTTTCTAACTACTTTACTCAAAACTTCCATACAGCTGAAGTTTATACACAGAAAAAAGGTGTATTCGTAGAGTTAGAAGAAACTCTTGATGCAGTTGAAAGAATCATGGCAGGAGAATTCGATTCTTCAGATCCAACAGAATTCTTATACATAAATTCAATTAATGATGTTGTTGTAAAAGACGACTCTGAAGATGAAGACGAATAGGCATTGTTTAGTAAAGCCTTAAGGCTTATAGTTTATAATAAGTCCATATGAGCAACAATGGAGATAATTGGTTTGATGAAGATGCAGTAAAAAAAGACAAACCACTAAAACAAAAGAAAACAAAAACCAGCAAAAGCAGCGAACAAAAAGCTGATGGTTTTTTTTCTAAATTTAAACCAAATCCTGAAAACAAGGTATTCAAACCATTTGTTAAAGCTTATGGAAGCACAGCTTCTTTTACTTCAAAGCATTCTGCAAAGGTAGGAAGCAAGATTAAAGACAAGCCATTGATGAAGAAGATTCTTTACACATTGATGCTTATTCTTATTTTCAGAATCGCTGCAACTATTACAATTCCTGGAATTCAAGTTTCTAATACGTTCGGTCAAAACTCAGCTTCGCTAATTGGAGTTATGGACATGATGGGTGGTGGAGCATTGAAGTCATTCTCAATTGTTGCACTTGGTATATCTCCATATATTACAGCTTCGATTATTATGCAATTACTTCAATCAGAAGTGTTCCCACCTCTTTATCGTTTATCTCAATCTGGACCAGCTGGAAAAAGAAAAATCAATATCATCACAAGAATCGTAACTCTTGTTTTTGCTTTCATCCAAGCAATAACAATTATTCAATCAATCAAAAATGGAATCTCAATTATTGGTGGATTAGATGTTTGATGGTTTAAATACTTCGTACTTCCAATAATCTTGATCTCTGGATCAATGTTCGCTTTATTCCTTGGAGAACAAATTACAAACAATGGTGTTGGTAATGGTACTTCATTAATCATCTTCTCAGGTATCGCTTCAACTATGCCTCTTAAGTTTAGAGATGCATTCACAGAACTTGTTGGAACAACAAATGGAACTGCCAGTTTTACCGGAGCAATAAATTTCATCCTCTACCTCGGGGTCTTCTTGCTCATGATTTATGTAATAGGAATATTCTATAAAGCCGAACGGCAAGTCCCCATTCAGCAGACTGGTTCCGGTTTAACGAAAGATGTTAAGCAAATGTCTAAGCTTCCTATTAAGTTAAATCCTGCTGGAGTTATGCCCGTCATCTTTGCTATGACCATAACAATGATTCCACTTACAGTTGTTGAATTCTTTGACAAGCAAGATCTTGGTAGACAATGAATTCAAACACATATGTTGCTAACTGCACCATTGGGTCTTGGTATATTCATTGGAATAGTATTCCTATTTACAATAGTTATGTCTTTGGTTACATTCAATCCTGCAAAGGTTGCGGACAGCTTCAAGAAGAATGGAACATTCATTCCAGGTATTCGTCCCGGAGAACAGACAGAGAAATATCTAACAGGAATAATATTGAGACTCTCTATATTCTCCTCGATATATCTAGCTGTTATTTCATCAATGCAATACATTGAACAAATCATTGGATTGTCAAAAGGGATTACATTTGGAGGAACTTCACTTATAATACTTGTATCGGTTGCTATAGAAACAACTGGACAATTAAAAGCTAGAAGTCAGTCAGTTAAGATTGCAAAAGCTAAAACAAAAACATTGGCAGCATCTGATGGAGATGAAAGTACGAAAGGATTACTATGATAAAAAACTATATATATTTAGGAGCACCTGGTGTTGGTAAAGGAACAGTTGCATCAATGATCCAAGAAAACAAAGGAATAATCCACATCTCTACAGGAGAAATGTTTAGAGCGGAAATGCAAAGTGGAACTGAGCTTGGACTTAAGGTTAAAGAAATCGTTGAAGCTGGAAATTACGTACCTGACGATATTACTAATCAAGTTGTTAAGAACAGACTTTCAATGGCAGATGTTAAAGAAAAAGGATTTATCCTTGATGGATATCCAAGAACTTTAAATCAAGCAAAGTTTATTAAAGAAAACAAAATCATAGTTAATGGAGTTATTCTTTTAGAAGCTTCAGACGAAATGGTTATGGAAAGATTACTTGGTAGAAAAAGAGCTGATGATACTCCTGAGATCATTGCTACAAGAATAAATGTTTACAATGAAAAGACTAGACCATTAATCGATTACTACGAATCAGAAGAGATACTTATAAGAGTAGATGCTTCAGGTTCAATCGATCAAAACTTTGAAAACGTTCTTAAGGTGACTACTTAATGATTTCAATCAAGACTAGTTCTGAAATCGACTTAATGAAAAAGTCTGCTGAAATATTAGCGATAGCAAAACAGAAGGTTTACGACGCTATAAAGCCAGGGATTACAACTAATGAGTTAGATGTTATAGCAAACAAAACAATCACTGAGATGGGCGCTAAAGCTGCTTTCCTTGGATATGGTGGGTTCCCAAAGACTGCATGTATTTCAGTTAATGAAGAATTAATACACGGAATACCTTCTGCAAGAGTACTTAAAGAAGGAGATGTTGTTTCTGTTGATATGGGAGCAATCTGAAAAGGTTACTATTCAGATTCTGCATTTACCTTAGGTGTTGGAAAAATAACTAAGGAAGATGAGAAATTAATTCAAGTTGCTAAAGATGCATTCTATGTTGGAATAGATCAAATCAAACGTGGAGCTAGAGTTGGAGATATTGAATTTGCTATTGGTGAATTCATTACTAAGAGTGGATACTTCACTCCTCAGAATTACACAGGTCATGGAATCGGAACTGCATTACATGAAGATCCTAGAGTTCATAATATTGGACAAAAAGGAACAGGTCCATTACTAAAAGATGGTATGGTTATATGTATAGAACCAATGATTCTTCAAAACAGTGATCAAAGTAAAACGCTTGAAGATGGTTGAACAATTGTTTCAAATGATGGCAGCAATGCTTCTCATTATGAACACACAGTTCTAATTGAAGATGGTAAGCCAGTGTTGCTTACAGAAGGGATATAAAATGGCAAAAGACGCAATCAAAACAACAGGGACAGTTACTAAAGCTCACTCTACAAGAGAGTATGCTGTAGAACTTGAAAATGGAGTTACTATAAGAGGAGTCCTTTCAGGAAAGATGGCTAAGTTTAGAATTAAGATACTTCCTGGAGATAAAGTTGACCTTGAAATATCACCTTACGATCTTACAATTGGAAGAATTACTTATAGACGTTAAAAATACTTAATTGTATTTTTTTTAATTATTTTTTTATTGCACCCTCTTTTTTATACATATATAAGTGAGGAGGTAAAAATGCAAATAAACGGATTCACTAAATTATCGCAAGATGAAAAAGAACAAACGTATGGAGGATGAGCTTGATTAGTAGCCATGCTTCCACTATTGATGCAATCAGTTGTAACTACAGTTGCTTCTATTAAATCAATATTTTCTGAAAAAGGATCAATCAAAGGAAAAGATATATCAGCTTCCTGAGATGACAAAGGTTGAGCACCTGATTCTAAAGAACAAACAACAAACGTAGCTTACTATGCCTATTAAAGATTTACCATTACATCTTAGGCCTAGAGAGAAAGCTGCCCTAAAGGGCATGCAATCTCTTAATGAAATTGAGTTGTTAGCAATATTCATTAAAAACGGAAACAAAAACAAAAGTGCATTAGATGTTTCAAGAGATCTTATTTCGAAATACAAGACCTTCAAAAATATGTCTAATGCCAATATGAAAGAGCTGATGCTATTTGATGCCATAGGTAAAGTTAAGGCATTGGAAATCATGGCTCTTTTTGAGTTTTCTAAAAGGATAAAATCAGTGGAACCTTCTACTGAAAATTTTAAGGATGAAAAGAATTTAATTAAGTTTGCTCAATCTCAAATAGGCTCTTCAAAAAGTGAAGAATTCTTAATAGTTTTATTCGACAAGAATCACGAGCTAATATCATACAAGATATTATATAAAGGAACTGGAGACTCTTTATTAATAGATGTAAAGGGTGTTGTAAAGGAAAGTATTATTGCTCAAGCAGATATGTTTTATTGTTTTCATAATCATCCTTCAGGAAATCCAAAACCTTCCGGTGTGGATGTGATGACAACAAAACGTTTGAGAAACTATTCAGAACTTCTTGATATCGAAATGAAGAAGCACTATGTAATAACAAGTGATGATTACCAAGAAATCTAAAATAATTTGCTATAATAAATGCGTTACTTAAAGTAACCGTTCTGAAAAGGTATTAAAGCATAGCACCTCATAAGGCGAGCCACAACAAGGAGAACATAACATGTTTGCAATTATTAAAACAGGTGGTAAACAAATTATCGTTAAGAAAGATGATACTATCTTCATTGAAAAAATTGAAGGTAAAGAAGGAGACGTTGTCTCATTCACAGAAGTCTTAATGATTGGAGAAACTATTGGAAAACCGTTTATCGAAGGAGCATCAGTATCTGGTGTTATCGAAAAACAGGGGAAACAAAAGAAAATCATTGTTTATCGTCATATCGCTAAATCAACAAGAAAGAAAAAGTACGGTCACCGTCAACCGTATACTCGTGTAAAAATCACGGGAGTGAAAGGATAATCTATGTCATCAGTTAAATCAGGTGGAAGTTCAAAGAACGGTAGAGATTCCCAAAGTAAAAGACTTGGTGCTAAATTAGCTGACGGGCAATTTGCACTAGCAGGATCAATCATATATAGACAAAGGGGAACTAAAATTCACCCTGGTGCTAATGTAGGTCTTGGTAATGATTTCACACTTTACATGCTTATAGATGGATTTGTTAAATACGAAACAAGAAGAGGTAGAAAATACGCTCTTGTTCTTGAAAAGAAAGTAGAAACAAAACCTAAAAAAGCCGCAGCAAAAAAACCTGCAGTAAAGAAAGTAGAAACAAAAACAGCAGAAGCTAAACCAGTGAAAACTGAAGCTCCAGCAAAAGAAACAACTAAATAGTTGTTTTTTTTATTTATAATACTTTCATGGATATATTAATTATTGGAGCTGGGCTTTCAGGTGCTACTGTAGCCAACAAATTTGCTAAAGCTGGTAAGAAAGTTATCGTTCTTGAAAAGAGATCAGAAATAGCTGGTAACGTTTACGATACAAAAATGGATGGAGTTCTTACACATGCTTATGGACCTCATATTTTTCATACTGACTTAGAAGAAGTTAATTCATTTATGAATGAGTTCTGAGAACTTAATGATTATAGAAACATTGTAGAAGGTGAAGTGCTAGATCAAATAGTTCCTCTTCCTTTTAACTTTACTGGTATCGATAAGTTTTGACCTAATGAAACTGAAGATATAAAAGCTACGCTAATTGCTGAGTATGGGAAAGATGCTCGTGTTTCAATTAATGAATTATTAAAGAATGATAATGAAACAGTAAAAGAAATTGCTGAGTTTGTTTTCAAAAACATTTTCGAAAACTATACAACTAAGATGTGAGGAATTGCACCTAAAGATATTGATAAATCAGTTCTTGATAGAGTTCCTGTAATTATTGGTTACAAGAACACATACTTCAACAACAAATTTGAAGGCCTTCCAAAGGAAGGATATACTACTGCAGTTGCAAAAATGCTTGATCACAAGAATATTGAAGTTAGATTAAACAACGATGCTTTAGACCTAATTGAATTCAAGGATACAAAAATATTCTTTGAAGATTTAGAAGTTACTTGCCCAATCATTTATTCAGGTCAGATTGATGAACTCTTTAATTACTCAGAAGGACATTTAAGTTACAGATCTCTTTCAATAGAGTTTGAATCTTTAAATGAAACACACTTCCAATCAACTGCAGTTTTAAACAAACCAGCTGATCCAACTATGACAAGAATTGTTGAATACAAAAACATGACTAAACAAGAGATACAAGGTAAAACAGTTATCTCAAGAGAATACCCAGGTGCATACAAATTAGGTAATTCAAAATTCGGTACACCTTATTACCCAATGGCAAATGACGAGTCAAGATTACAATATGACAAGTATGTAAAGCTTGCATCTATTTATACATCTCTGCATATGGTTGGTAGACTTGCAACGTTTAAATACTTAGATATGGATAAAACAATTGAAGCAGCTTTAGCAAAAGCTAAGGAACTCCTAGGTTAATTATGAAACCTCTTTTTTCAATAATCGTCCCTTGTTATAACGGAGCTCAATATATTGAGGATGCTTTCCATTCATTAATAAATGAAAGAATCCTAGATGAAGGCCTTACTAATACTTTTGAGATTATTTTTATCGACGATGGTTCAACAGATAACTCTTCTGCGAAAGCAACAGCAATTGCTAAAGAATGAAATGCTAAGGTAAGAAAAGATTTCATTAAAGTAATTACTAAGAAGAACGGACAATATGGTTCTGTAATTAATTTAGGAATTTCATTAGCCAAAGGTGTTTACTTTAAAGTGCTTGATGTTGATGATACATTTAATGTTTCTTCATTTATCAAATTCATTTACATAGTAAAAGGATTAGAAACACATCCTGATCTACTTCTTACAGATCACGTATTTGACAAAGTTGGAACTAACGAAAAAACAGTTCTTACTATGAGAGATGCGTTTGTTCCTAATGTAATTTTGGATGCTGACAAAGTTGCCTATCCAGCTGAATTAATTACTATGCATTCAATCTTTTATAGAACTCAGTTTTTAAAAGATATTAAGTTCAAACAACTTGAAGGTGTTTACTATTCTGATTCACAGTATTCACTTATTCCACTTATGCATGTTAAGACTATCTACTATGTAGAACTATCTCTTTATAGATATTACATAGGAAGAGACGAGCAGTCTATTGATATGAAAGTAATGGTTAAGAATAAGGCTCATCAAACTGCCGTAAGAGAAATCATCTTTAAAGAAATGGACTTCTCAAACGTAAAAGCTAAAGGTACAAGAAAGTATCTTGCTAGATCAATGAAGAACATGGTTGAATGATCAATGCTTATCATTTCGAATGACAAAGAGCAAAAAGACAAGAGAACTAAAATACTTAGCATTGTTAAAGATTCAAAAGCCTTACAACCTAAGGATTACAAAATCATTTTAAAAGGCCCTTTGTTTAAGTATCTTAAATATGCAAGAGGAATATTCATCTCATCATTATTGAAGATGGCTATAAAAATATACTTCTTTTTTAAAAAAGATTTATTCGCAGAAGAAAAAGAAGACTAAACACATATTGTGTTTTTATTTATAATTAATACATGAAATTC
>JAOZTM010000015.1 GCA_029942215.1 Metamycoplasmataceae bacterium
CAAGCCTAGTGCTTGTTTTTTTATGCTTTTATGTTAAAATTATTTAGCAATATTGATTGCAGAAGAAGCATTAACATCGGTATGAACTTTATCATGCACATCTTAATCCATCTTCAGAAAAGGATAATTAAACTATGAAAGTAAGAGCATCAGTTAAACCAATCTGTAAAGATTGTAAAATTATCAATAGACGTAAATGTGTCAGAGTTATTTGTAAAACTGCAAAGCACAAGCAAAGACAAGGTTAGGAGAAATATATGGCAAGAATATTAAATGTTGAAATACCAAACAACAAAAGAGTCGTGATTTCCCTTACATACATTCACGGTATTGGTAGAACTCTTTCATCAAAAGTTTTAGCAGAAGCTAAAGTTGATGAAAGTATTAGAGTTAAAGATCTAACAGAAGAGCAACTATCTTCAATTAGAACAGCAGCTAAAGAATTTATGACAGAAGGAGACCTACGTAGAGAGGTTGCCTTAAACATCAAACGTTTGATGGAGATTAAATCATATAGAGGAAAAAGACACAGAATGGGACTTCCTGTAAGAGGGCAAGTTACTCAGAAAAATGCTAGAACTAGAAAAGGTCCTAGAAAAACTGTGGCTGGGAAGAAAGATTCATAATGGCAAAAAAACTTAGAACAAAGAAAACTAAAAAGAAAAATATAGCCATTGGAATCGCACACATCCACTCTACACACAACAATACAATTGTTACATTCTCAGATGAGCAAGGAAATGCAATCGCATGATCATCAGCTGGAGCAATTGGATATAAAGGTTCAAAGAAATCAACACCTTATGCTGCAGGACTTGCTGCCGGAGCTGCTTCAGAAGCTGCAATCGGACATGGAATGTCTCAGGTAAGAGTTGAACTTAAAGGTATGGGTCCAGGTAAAGATGCTGCTAGAAAGCAAATCGAAATCTCTGGAATCAAGATTACTGAAGTTAAAGATGTAACACCTGTTCCACACAATGGTACAAGGCCGCCAGTTAAAGTCTTAAGAAGACTTGCTGCGAGAAAGTAGATAACATGGAAAAATTTAGTAAATTAAAATACAGTGAAATCGAAATGAACAAAAAAAATAATTTTGAATCATCATTCGTTTTAAAACCTCTTGAAAGAGGATTTGCAAATACACTTGGTAATGCTTTAAGAAGAGTTATGTTATCTTCAATTACAAGTGCTGCACCATTCGCTATTAAGATTGAAGGAGCAGATCACGAATTCCAAACTCTTGCGGGAGTTTCAGAAGACGTTGTTTCATTAGTACTTAATATTAAAACTTTAAAGTTTGTTTATAACTCAGAAGTTTTTAAAGATGGTGAAGTTGTTAAGGTTTACCTTAAATCAGGGAAAGGTGAAGTTAAAGCGAAAGATTTAGTTTTACCTGCCGGAGTTAAAGTAGTAGATCCAGAACACTACATTGGTACTGCATCTAAAGCTGGAGATCTAGAATTAGAAATATTCTTAATCTCAGGTAGAGGATTCAAATCATACGAAGAAAATAAAGAGACAGTTAAAGAATTAATGGGACAAATTGAATCAAAAATTAAAAAGGGTTCACTTATCGCTGTTGATTCAGACTTCTCTCCAATTGATAAAGTTGCTTACGAAGCTGTTGAATTAAATTCATCATCTGCACTTATTCAAGAGAAACTAACAATCAATATAAAAACTGATGGTTCAGTTGATGCTAAAGACGTTATTGCACAAGGTGCACAAATTCTTTCAGCTCACCTTGCTATCATTGCTGACGTATCAAATCTTAAAGAAGAAGAAATCTTTGAAGAGTTTGTTGAAAGTGATAAAAAACCATCACAACAACCAATCTCAATTACTTCTTTAGATTTATCTGTAAGATCATACAACTGTTTAAAGAGAGCTCAATTAGAAACAATTGATGACTTAGCAGAACTTACAACTAGAGAATTAAAAGAAATTAAGAACCTTGGTTCTAAATCAGTTGATGAAATAATTTCTAAGTTAGCAGAAAACGACATTATCCTTAAGGATGGTGAGTAATGGCAAATCCAACACAATTGTTCAAGAGAAATACTTCATGAAGAAAAGGTGTTACAAGATCGCTTGTTACAGACGTTATCGTTCACGGAAGAATTACTACAACAGAAACTAGAGCAAAAGAAATCAGAAGACATACAGAAAAAATGATTACTCTTGCTAAGAAGAATACTCTAGCTTCAAGAAGAAAAGCAGAAGCTTTCTTAAGAAAGATTGAAACATCTAAAGGTGTTCCTGCTGGAAAATACTTATTCGAAACATTAGGTCCTAAGTACAAAGATAGAAATGGTGGATACACTAGAATTATCAAAGCCCCTACTCGTAGAGGTGATGCTACTAAGATGGCTGTTCTTGAATTAGTTTAATAATCAAAACTCATTGGAGTTTTTTTTATATAATTAACTCATATGAAAGCAACTACTAAAGTAACTCCAACAAAATGAGTTCAACAAGAATTAACTAAATTAGATAGAAGACATACTGTAGCCAGAAAGCGTTACAGAATCTTTTCTTCAGTTCTTGCTTTATTAAATCTTGCCACTATTGTTATTGCAGGAATGGCTATCTACATGATGGCGAACTGAAAACCTGCAGCTGGATCAAAGGTTACAAGTACAGCGGGACTTATACTTACTATCTTTGCAGCTATATTAGTAATAGCTATATTTGCAATCAACTTTGGTATCTCAATGTTCAAAGCATATAGAAGAACTAAATTCTATTCTGAAGCAAGAGAAAAAATCTTGATTGAGAATATGAAGTTTGTTAACGGTCTTGAAGAGTACAAATCTAAGGATGAAAAAGTATTAGTTAAAAACGTTCATTCTATTAAAAACGGTGCTTTAAGGAAAAGAAGATCGAAAGATAAGAAGTTAAAAGCTATCTTAAAGGGCCTTACAGGAGGTTTTGATGACTAAGACATTATCTTTGGACATTAGAGAGTATCAAGCAAAAAGAATCGCTCAGACGGCCTCTAAAATCAAAAGAACAAAAACGCTTTTTATTATTCTTAACGTGTTTATTGTTTTAGCAGGACTTGCTGCTGCAACAATTTCAACACTTATAATATCAAAGGAAATATACACAAATTATCCTGATTGATACTTCTTTGTAACAGCTGGAGCTAGTGCCTTCGCACTTGCACTTGGATCAATGTTAAACTTCTTTTCAATCAAACCTGATTACGAAAAGCATAAAAAGAATCTTAAAAAGATTGAAGCTGAAATAGTTCTTTATGAAAACAAACTTACAGATGAATATAAATCTTCAACAAGAGATTACGATCTATTCTTAGCTATCGAAGTTATCCTTGGTTCAGTTCCTGCTAAAAAGGAGGTTGAATATGGATAAAGTTAATGAGGTCTATAGATACCTTCTTAAGAAGGAAAGAAAAGCGAATAGAATTTTTATCACACTTAACGTTCTTGCAATTGGATTAGCTGCAGCATTAATAATAATGAACTTGTTTGCAATTAGATTCAATCCTATAAGACTTTCTTCTTCAACAGTACAAGATCATACAATCATTTGATTGTTCATAGGAATTTCAATCCTTACAGGAATTGCATCTGCACTATCAAGTATGACTTCTGTATTCATCTTTAGAAAAAGAGCTACTGGCTACAAAACTAAGAAAGAAGAAATTAAAGAAGAGATGAAGAAACATAAAGATAGAGAAAATGTTTATAAAGGAAAAGATAGAGACAAGGTACTTGTTAAGAGAGTATTGAAAATAATAAACGAATAAAAAAACAAGGTTACTTGTTTTTATATTGAACTTATTCCACCTTCACAATTAACTACATCGAACCCTTGAGATTCTAATTCTATACAAGCGTTGAATGATCTTCCACCTGATAAACACATTACGTGATAAGTTTTGTTTCTGTCTAATAATGAATCTGCATTCATAACTATTCCAGCAAGAGGAATGTTAACTGCACCCTTTACAGATCTATCAGCAAACTCCGCTGTAGACCTTACATCTATTAGATTTATTGAGTCGATATTTTCTTGCGCTCACTTCATTGTTACTGAATTCATAATTCCTCTTTTCAAATAATATTATATAAGAAATTTAATTATTTTTTTATTGCAACCTCTTTTAACGCTATATAGAAGTGTGAAGATAAAAAAACAAAACGATATAAATGAATGTGGATTGGTAGTTGTCCAATCTCTACATAGAGAATACTATTCTAAAGAAATAGATATTAATGAGCTAAAGAGAAAATCTAATATGTCAGATAAAGGAATTTCAATTGCCAACTTAATATTACTTGCTGAAAAGTATGGAATTGAAATGGATGCCTTTAAAGGAACGGCAGACCAATTTCTTGACGCTGATTTGAAAGGATACTTTGCATGTATCTTTGATAACCAAGGAATGAATCATTATGTGATCTTTAAAAAGCTAGGCAAAAGAATCCTAGTCTTTGATCCCGTTAAAGGAAGATACTTGCTTTCAAGAAAGAAGTTTACAAAACTCTTTTCAGGAATAATATTTGGAATTGCCAAAGGTGAATACAAAATAAAAGAACCAAAGAAACCAAACCTATTCAGGATGTTATTAAGAAGCCCTGCAATAATAACTACTTTGATTATTTTGATACTAGTTAATATTACAACAACGTTTGCTGCTTCTATTTTTATGAAGATTATCATAGATACAATTATTCCTGGTGGACTAGATAGTCAACTTTTGGTAATCAGTTTAATATTTGTTTGAGTTGCTGTTCTGTCTGTAACAGCCAAGTTATTCAAATCATTATTCTCAAAGAAATTGACTTTAAGAATCGAAACGGAACTTACAAGTAGATATTTCAGGAGGATAAGAGATGCATCTGTAATTGATTTAGAGAAAATAAATACAAGTGATCACTTAAGAAGAATATCCTTGATTGAATCATCTGCAGCTTTCATGTCAAACATCTTTATGTCTATTTTTGGAGAAGTAGTTACACTAATAGTTTCATCAGCAATAATGATTTGAATAAATATGAATCTATTCTTGATTGCTTCTGTTGCTGGTGCAACAATAATAATCACAACATTCATTTTTAACTTATTCATTAAACAAAAATATGGAGGAGTATTAAATACTCAATTAGATTTCCTTACTCATTCCATAGATCAAGTAATGTCTTTGAAAGAATTAAAAGAACCAATTGTTGCAAAGACACAAGAAAGACATCATTTAAGAAAATACAACAACTATAAGTCCTCGGAATATTCTTTATGAAAACTTGATATTGGATTGAGTTCGTTAAATGGATTGCTTGTTAGCATAGCTCCAATACTTTTAGTATTCATTTCAACTAAATTGATTTTTACAAACAGTTTAAGTGTTGGATCAATGATTATGTTTGTTTCAATCTTCAGGTCCTTCATCAATCCATTAGAAAGTGTTTCACATATGTTTACAAAGATACCAATGGCCAAGAAGAACATCAAAATGATTTCGTATGTTCTTGAACTTGATGCAGAACAAGAAGAAGAAAACAAGAAGCAGCTTATTAAGATAGAAGAGCTAGAGATGAATAATATATCCTTTGGATATGATCGAACACTTTTTAAAATAAAGAAATACAAGTTCGATAGGAACATTCATATCTCTGGAAAGAATGGTTCAGGAAAATCATCCTTATTAAATCTGATTTCATTTAGATATGAACCGATAGGTGAATTAAAAGTTAATAAGCTTGATTCAAAAGTCTTCAATAAAAAGGATTTGAGATCCAAAGTATTCCTTGCAACTCCTTCTACTTATATTCATACAACAAGCATCTATGAATACATCACCTTAGGTGACAAGGTTGCTATGGAAGTATTTAACGCAAATATGGTTAACTACAATCTTCATTCATTGTTGAACGATATGGGATTGTCCTTTCAACAAGAAATGGTTCAGAATGGAATGAACCTTTCGTCAGGACAAAGACAAATGATTATCCTTCTTAGATTGTTTGCTTTCGGTTATGACTTAATCCTTTTAGATGAAGCAACAGAAAACATTGATGCAAAGAAAGTTAAGTGACTTAGCAAAGCTATAGATGAAGTACAGGACGGAATATTCATCGAAGTCTCGCACTCTCAAAAATATTTAGCTAAAGGAAAGAAGGTGAAGATAGATGAAATATTTGAAAGTGCATAAAATACATTTTATTATTGCTGCAATAGTATTTACTTTATTACTAGCTTTGCTATTCATACTATTATTCTTTGATGTGGAGAAATCAAAGCAAGTTGTAATGAAGGTCGGAAGTTTTGGAACAACTGAACTTTGGACTGATACAATGACCGCAAACTTATTACGTTCGCACAGCAATATATCTATAAGTTTAGACGATGGGCTTATAGATGCTGTTATTACCGGAATAAAGAATGATGCAGATCATTGGGTTTTGACAGTCGAAGGAACTGAAGGACTTCTTCTTCCTGGAACAGATGTCCTTGTTTCGATAATCTATGAAACAACCACATTGTTTAATACGATGTTTGGGTTATAAAAAAATAGCTACGCTACTTTTTACTTTCATATTCAAAGTTTGTTCTCCCAAAGTTTTCTTTCTCATACTTCTGAAGAATTAATAATTGTTCATCAGAAATAGTCTTTGCTGTTCTTAGTTGTGCTAACTTTTTCATCTCTTCGAATTGTTTGTCCATATTAACCTTCCTTTAATACTTGTATTATATTTGAAAGCAAGGCCATTCTTCTAAGAATAGATCTTCTTTTTTATTAACACTTATACAAGTTATAATGATTGTATGAAAAATAAAAAAGACGCAATAGTATCTGATATCAAATGAAAAATCAGTTCAGGTATCTATTCAGCTCCAAACAAGCTTCCTTCAGAGAACGCTTTATCAATTAAATACAATTGTTCTAGAATGACTGCTAGAGCTTCTTTGCAAGAATTAATTAACGAAGGACTACTTGTTTCTAGAAAAGGAAAAGGATACTTCGTTTCTATGGGTCAACACAAACTTGTCTATAAACCCCTAAAGGGGAAAAAAGGAGAAATAGAAAAGTTCCATATTGTTGATGTTCCTTTTTCTGCTCTTCAATGTAAAGTATTCAGAACTATTGATCCTTCAGTTCGTACTAATAAAAAGAACTTCAATTTCTCATTTATCAAAACTCAATTTGATTCTAAAAAAGTTCCCTACACAGTATTGCATTCATACTTGAATACACACTTGACAGGAAACTTTAAAATTGCTACATTAAAGAAATCATTATCAGCTTTCTTTAATAGTAAAGATATAAGGATCAAAAACAGAACTCAAAAAACAGTTGTTGAGATTCCTCCTTTGGAAGTTACATTAAAACTTAATCTTCCTAAGAATGAAAAGGTTGTAACAACCTATTCAGTTATGTACGATCATGATGATGAACCAATTGAAATCGCGATCAGATATACGATCCTAGAACAATATAACGAAGTTGTAGAAAAGAATTACTAATCTCAACCGTTATTTTTTTCTAGTCATAAATGTTTTATTAAAGGAAGCATCGCAATTGCAATAACAATAGTTACAGGTCATTCAACAGAAATGTTTACAGCTGACAATCCAAAGAGTATTCATAGATTTCCAGTTACTGGATGAAGAGCGATTGCACCTAACACCATGAATAAGTTAAGTGTTAGTGCAACTAAAGTGATTATCAATGTCTTAACGAATAGATTTCACTTTACTTTCATTAGTAGATGCATTGAAAGACCTAAAGCTAGTCCAAGGATTACTCTTGTTACAAAGAAAGCAAGAGTTGATCATCCTAGTCCTAATAAGTTGGAAATTGGATCAGGCATAATTATTATCCTAAGCATCGCAACCAGTCCAAATAAGAATCCTCCGACAATTCCTCCTGCAACTTTCAGGTGCATTGTCATGATGATTAATGGGATGAACATAAGTGTAATTGATATAGGACCTACGGTAATGAATCCTATATAGGGTGTTAATCCCATGAAAAGAAAGATTGCTAAGTAAATACCATAGATGGCTATTTTTTTAGTTGTCATAAATAAAAGATAGTTTCTTAAGTGGCAAACTTTCCTAGATTCTTATCTATCTTCCATAAGTAACCTGAAACCTTTTGTTTGCTTAAAATAATTATATATAAAGTTGTATAATTTTTAGGCATAAAAACTATGCGGTAAATTATTATATAAAACAAAAGGAGACTTAAATGTCAGCAATTACAAATATACATGCAAGAGAAGTTTTAGATTCACGTGGTAACCCAACTATCCAAGTTGAAGTTACAACTGAAGTTGGAGGTTATGGTTCAGCTATGGCACCTTCTGGTGCTTCAACTGGTATTCTTGAAGCTCATGAATTAAGAGATAAAGGTACTAAGTATGAATCAAACTGATTCGGTGGTAAAGGAGTTATGACTGCAGTTGATAACGTTAATAAACTTATCGCTCCTAAATTATTAGGATTTGAAGTTACATCTCAAAGAGAAATCGATTTTACAATGATCAAAATCGATGGAACAAAGAACAAATCAAAATTAGGTGCTAATGCTATATTAGCCGTTTCATTAGCAGTTGCTAAAGCAGCAGCAGATGAAAGAGGATTACCACTTTATAAATATCTTGGTGGAACAAACGCTAGAAAATTACCAGTTCCAATGTTAAATGTTATTAACGGTGGAGAGCATGCATCAAACACTCTTGACTTCCAAGAGTTCATGATTATGCCTGTAGGAGCTAAATCAATTAGAGAAGCTCTACAAATGGCAAACAAAGTATTCCACAATCTTTCTAAGTTATTCCATGACGCAGGTCACGGAACACAAGTTGGAGACGAAGGTGGTTTCGCGCCAGACTTAAGATCACACGAAGAAGCATTAGACTTCCTTGTTAAAGCTATTAAAGTTTCAGGATTCAAACCTGCTACTTCAGGTGCTGGAGCAATCGCAATTGCTATGGACCCTGCAGTTTCAGAAATTTACGATGGTAAAAAATACGTATTCGGAAAACTTAAAGCAGCTATCAAAGCTAAGAAACCTGGATTTACATCTGCAGCAGTTGTAAATACAAAAGTTGAATTTACTTCAGAAGAAATGGTTACTTACTTTGCTAGACTTGTTAAAAAATACCCAATCATCTCAATCGAAGATGGATTAGATGAAATGGATTGAACTGGATTCCAATTAATGAATAAAAAACTTGGTAACCAAATTCAAATCATGGGAGATGACTTAACAGTTACTAACAAGAAGATCCTTTCATACGCAATCAAAGAAGATGCAATTAACTCAATTCTTATTAAGTTAAACCAAATCGGATCTCTTTCTGAAACAATGGATACAATTGAACTTGCTCACAAAGCAGGATATACAGCAGTTGTTTCACACCGTTCAGGAGAAACAGAAGATACAACAATCGCAGATCTATCAGTTGCTCTTAACACAGGACAAATCAAAACAGGTTCAATGTCAAGATCAGATAGAATTGCTAAATATAATAGATTACTTGCTATAGAAGAAGAATTAGGGTTCGTAGCTGAGTTTGATGGAGAAACAACTTTCCACAATCTTAAGAGACACGTTGCTAAAGCAACAAAGCCTTCAGTTGCAGGTGCTAAAAAGCATACTTCAACAAACGCTA
Organism: Metamycoplasmataceae bacterium; assembly: GCA_029942215.1. Taxonomy (GTDB): domain Bacteria; phylum Bacillota_I; class Bacilli_A; order Mycoplasmatales; family Metamycoplasmataceae; genus Mycoplasma_O. Next base: position 9,648 of record JAOZTM010000015.1, read on the forward strand.
AAAA
>JAOZTM010000016.1:0-8087 GCA_029942215.1 Metamycoplasmataceae bacterium
GCTCTTGATATAGTTCTCTTTCATACTTGATAATCTTATTGATTGTTTCAACCATGTGAACTGGAACACGAATAGTTCTAGCTTGGTCAGCTACAGCTCTTGTAATTGATTGTCTAACTCATCAAGTTGCGTATGTAGAGAATTTAAATCCTTTAGATCAGTCATATTTTGAAACGGCTTTGATCAATCCTGCATTTCCTTCAGAAATTAAATCAATAAATGAAAGCCCTCTGTTTTTATATTTCTTAGCGTTGTTTACAACAAGTCTAAGATTTCTACGTATTAATTCTTCTCTAGCTTTCTTACCTGGACGTCCACCCTTTTCGATTAACTTAGCAAGTTTAATCTCTTCATCATGCTTAAGTAATTTACCGTATTTACCAATTCATCTCATGTATCACTTAACAATATCGTCTGTACTCGTTAGTTTGTTTACAAGTTCTGAATCTTTAACTTCGATTGTTTCTTTAACATCATCTAATGAAATTTCTGTTGTGTTATCGAAACTCTTAAGTTCAACTTCGATTCCTTTTTCATTAACAATTTTTACATCTGCTTTATCAGCATCAGTTGAAACAACTTTCTTTTTCAAAAGTACTTCAAATAATTCATCTGATCCTTCATCAGAAACTAAAAGTTTCTTTTTATCCATAAAATCAAAAACTTGTTCTTGAGTCAAGAATTTTAAATCTTTATCTTTCTTTTTAAGTCTTAATAATTCTTTCTTAAGTGCCTTAACAACTAAGTCATATGAGTTTTTTTCTTTGTTTACTTTAGCCATGCTACTCCTTTATCAATTCTTTTTTTAGTACACGAATTTTATTTGCAAATTTTATTTTTTGGGTTTCATCAGACGTATTTTCTAATTTTACCTTATATTCTTCGATTTTTCATTCTTTTGATTCTGTATTAACTCTTTTAATCAGGTCCATAAACTCTGCATCTGAATCTACACTTTTATAATTCTTAATTTCAGCAATCTTTAATTTAAGTTCTTGATCAGCCGGTTCATACTCTCCGCTTTCAAATTTCTTGATGTATCTTACGATAGCTGGAAGGATTTGTTCTGTGAAGTGAATCTGTTCTTTCTCTAATAAATTAATAAAGCTTTTGTTTTTGATCATCGACATTATCAATGAATATGAATAGTTTCTTCTGATTATCAATGGTTTTTCTTTTTTAACTTCTTTAACTTTAGAAGGTGTATTCTTTAGAATAGAATTTAATGATTCGTCTGAGACACCTAGATCTTTTTTAATTAAGTTCTTATAGAAATCAACTTTAATAGATGTTTGATTCTCAAGATACTTAGAGAATGACTTGATGAAGTCTTCAATTTCTTGAGGGCTTCCATTGTTGAATTTTTGTTTATGCAATTCGTAAATGTAAGCTAATGCTTCTATTTTTACTTTTGCTACTTCCAATAATTTTTCAACTCCGTATTTCTCAAGAACATCATTTGGATCTAGGTTTTCGAAAGGCTTAACTACAAATGTTTTGATATCTTCTTTTAGAAGAGTTGCTATAGATTTGATAGTTGCAGCAATACCAGCCTTATCTCCATCCAACATTAAGTTAACTGTTTTACCTCTAAGTAAGTTAGTGTGTTTTGATGTTAATGAAGTTCCCATAATTGCCACAGAGTTATTCATTCCTGCTCTTGACATTGCAATTACATCTGTGAACCCTTCATTAATGAACACTTCCTTAGATTGGTTAATTTGTTCTCTTGAATTTGAATAGTTATAAAGAACATTTGACTTATCAAAAACTCTAGTCATTGCTGAATTGATATATTTAGCGTTTGATGTTCCTTCAATATCTCTTCCAGAAAAAGCAACTATCTTTCCTTCGTTGTTCTTTATTCCAAAAATTAATCTGTTTCTAAAGAAGTCTCCACCATTCTCAGTTGCTAAAGAAGAATTAATAACAGTTGCCTCGTCATGTCCTTTTTTCTTTAGGAAATCAATTAGACCTGAGTTGGGTGCATAACCAATTAGGAATTCGTCTCTTATAGCTGAAGATAAGTTTCTTTCTTCTGCATAAGCTAAAGCTTGTTTTCCATTCTCTGTATTTAACGAGTATTGGAAAAACAACATTGCGTCTTCATTTGCTTTCAAGATTTTAGAATCAGTTTCTGAATAAACCTTTTCCTTTTTAGAATACATTTCAACTTTGATTCCTATCTTTTCTGCAAGTTGAACTAAAGACTCTCTAAAAGAGATCTTATTTATAAGCGAGTTGAATTTTATTAAATCTCCACCAGTTCCACAAACGAAACATTTAAATAATTGTTTATCTGGCGAAACTGACATAGAAGGATTTGTATCTTCATGAAAAGGACAAACACCTCAATAGTTTCTTCCTTTTTTAGAAAGGTCAACAAATTCTGAAACAATGTTCACGATGTCAAGTTCATTTTTAATTTTTAGTAATGTTGAATCGTTCATTGTTTCTCCTTTATTTTTCTATTCCGACCATCTCTTTTAAGAAGTTAACTTCTTTAGAAGTAAGTTCTCTATATGTACCTTTTGATAAATCACCTACGTGGCTTAATCCAGCGAATTCAATTCTTGTTAGATTAAGAACTGATGTATCTACTAATTCGAAAAGATTTTTAACATGATGGTATGTACCAAGACTTAAAGCAATTATGTAAGTCTTGCTATCTACTTTAGTAACTGTTTGTTTTGATGACTTACCGTCAATTATTATTTGATCTCCATTTAAGTAGTCTAATTCTTTATCAGTTAACTTTCTTTGAAGTCTAGCTCTATAAACTTTTATTACTTTGTAAGATGGATGAGTTAATCTGTTTGATAACTCTCCGTCATTTGTTAATAGAAGCGTTCCTGTTGTATCGTAGTCTAATCTACCAACCGGGAATATATGTCTACTATCATTTATTAAATCAGTAATAACTGTTCTTCCTTCGGGATCTTTTAAAGTACAAATAACTTTTTCAGGTTTGTTGATCATGTAATAAACATTCTCATCTTTATATAAAGCTTTGCCATCTACAAGGATAGTATCTTTGAAAGTTGCTTTGTCTCCTAGAGTTGCGATTTTTCCATTTACTTCAACTCTTCCTTGGATAATCATTTCTTCAGCATTTCTTCTTGAGGCTACGCCAGCTTGTGACATTAGTTTTTGTATTCTATCCATTCTCTTGCCTTTGTGATGCATAAAGATCAAACTCTTCATCCTCAGCATTTTCATTAGAAAGGTCTGAAAGTTTTGGAAGTTCATTTAATGAATTGATATTAAAGTAATCGTAAAACTTATCAGTTATACCGAAAAGTGAAGGACTCCCAGGAGTTTTAGATGTTCCAACTTCTTTGATAATTCCTTTTATAACTAAAGTATTAACAACAGCTTCTGATGACTTACCTCTTATTAAATTGATTTGAGATTTAGTTATAGGATGTTTGTATGCAATGATTCCAGCAACTTCAACTGCTGAAGAAGAAAGCTTTTGTTTTTTGATGATTGTAACTAATTTAGAAATCGCTTCTTTTGATTCCTCTTTTGTTATAAATTTGAAAACTTCACCGAACTCTACCACTTCTATACCTCTGTCTGATTCGTTAAAATGCTTTTTAAATGCCTTAAGAGCACTTCTTGCATCTTTTGTTGGTATTTCCATAGCTGACTTCAATTGCTTGGCTGTAAGGCCCGTTTCTCCTTGGACGTAAAGTAGTGCTTCTATGTCTTTGAAATTATTCATCTATATCTCCTTTCATAATTGTTATCTTAGAATATTGTTCATCTTGTTCTAAAGTTAGTTCTTGCTTTCTCGCCATATCCAACACTGTTAGCATTGTTACTACAAAGTGATTAATAGTTGGAACATTGAATATCTCTTCGAAAGTTACATTCTTTGATTTTTTGAATAGTTCTATTATTTCTATTCTTCTTTCAGCTGGTGATAGGTCAAAGTTTTCTAGTGTAACTTCTTTTAACTTCTCTGCGTTTGTTCTTTCAAACATCTTTCTCATAACACCTATAAGGTTAACTGCATTAGAGTGTCCATCAAGTTGCGCCTCATCTGGCTTTTCTTGATATGGATAGTAATCAGAAGTTTCCTTTAGGTATAACTTCTTTCTTTCCTCTTCATTTTCCTTTAGCTTCTCAGCAATCTTTTTAAATTGATGGTATTCAACTAAACGATTTAAAATATCAGACTTCTCTTCTTCTACCTCTTCAGTTAAACTTGGATCTTCTAAAAGCATTTTTGCTTTTAAAAATAATAAAGATGAAGCCATAACTAGATATTCACTCGCTAAGTCGACGTTATCATTCTTAATTTTATCTATGATAGTTAAGTAAGCGGTTGCCAATTCACTAATGTCAATTGAAAAAATATCCATCTTCTTATCTTTTACTAAATCAAGCAAAAGATCTAATGGACCATCAAAATTAGTTATGTGAAAGTCTGTATTGTTTTCCATTAAGAGTTACCTAAGTTTGCACCTTTAACTGATCTCTTACCTACTGGTTTAACTCATTTAGATTCGATTATCTTTTGAACCTTAGCTGCTAAAGACTTTGTGTCAAGTGAGATAAAACTCATTGGTTTAATTTGTTTGCCAAAGATAACTTGGATCTTTAACTTTTCAGTTCTATCAAGGTTTGATGCTGAATAAGAATTGTTTATTGTTACAGGGATTATTGGCATGAAAGATTTCTTAGCCATTCTGAAAGCACCTGATTTAAATTCTTTAATTGTTCCATCTTTACTTCTTGAACCTTCAGGGAATATAACAGCAAACTTCTTTTCTTTCTTAATGAAATCAGAGAACTCATCAATCTTCTTTAGTGCATCTCTTGGATTTTTTCTATCTATGAAAGTTGTGCTCAACATTCCAGCAACACCTTTAACTCTTTTGTTTTTGGCAATATCGTCTTTAGCAAGGAAAGCTGATTGCAGATTTTTATAATCACTCCCAGGTCTTTCATCTCTAAGTGCAAGGATTATTAAAGCAGGGTCTCACATTGATGTGTGATTCGCAGCTATAAGAGCTGGAGCCTTTGGTAAGTTATCTCAACCAATTACTTCAAGTTCAATATTTGCAGTTTTATTAACTTTACTTAAAACTCTAGCTATGTAATCATTTTTTCATTGCTCTGGATATCTAGTATCTGTTTCAGGAGCCTTTTTGATTTTCTTAGCAAGTTTATTCATTCTATGAATTTTTCATGCGATATATGGGTAATTTAAAATTATCTTTGTTTTTGCTTTCATTTAATTCTCCTTTTTAACTATTGCTATATAGTAATCATCTTCAGTAGACGTTGATATTTCAAATCCCTTGAATTCAACTTCTCTTCCATTTTCTATTAGATTTATATCCTTGAAAGTATTCAAAGAGTTGTCAGCTTTAAACAAAGCTTCCTTTACAGATCATCTTTTAGCTAGGAACCTAGCTTTATTTGAAGATTCTTCATATAAAACCTTTTCTTCTACAGAAAGAATTTTATCAACGAATGCCTCAGTAGAATTCTCGAATCTACTTATTTTTGTAAGATCTATACCTAACATAGTTAAATTATATATAAGTGCAGGGGAAATAAAAAAAAATCAAGATGATTTTTAGATAAGTATTGGGATTATAGAAGTGATTAAAAGTATCGCACCTATACCCAAACCAATGAATATTAAGAAATTATCCTTCTTTTTCATTGATTCTCTTCTTTCATCTATGCTTCTTTTTCTGAATTCCTTCGGAGTTTCAGCACGCTTGTTCTGAACACTGTTCAATCTCTTGCCGAATGAGTTCTTACTACCATTCGATAACATCTCGGCGAATCCTGCTCTATATATTCATAGTAGACTTAGCATTGCAAGTAGAAATACAGCGAAAATCATAAGAGACTCATGTCATGTCAACATCCCTAGTCCAGTAGGAAGCGCCACCATTAAAATTCCAGAAAGAATGTAAAATCCAGTTCAGAAGTATCTTTTCTTATCTTCTTTATAAAGTTTTAAAGTCTTCTTAATCACTTAAATCTTCCGATCAATTATTTATTCATTTTTTCTTTTGTGATTTAGTTGCAAGAACAAAATGTTCTTTTTTGCTATCTTGATAAAATTTCGGAACTTCAGTTTCAAATTCTTTAATATATGTAGCATTAAACTTACTTTGTTTAAATGGAATTGCAATATTCGAAATCTTTGGAATAGCATTGAAAAGTTCTTGTGTATAAACATGAGAAGGGTTCTTAAATACTTCTTCTATTGTACCTTTTTCAACAATTCTTCCTAAATGCATAACCATGATTCTATCTGAAATATACTCTACCATTGTTAAATCATGAGCAATAAATAAAATACCTATTTTCTTTTTAGTTGCTAAATCTTTAAGTAAGTTAACTATTTGTGCTTGAATAGAAATATCTAATGAAGCAATTGGTTCATCAGCAATTATTACTTTAGGGTTAGTGATCAAAGCTCTAGCAATAGCTATTCTTTGACGTTGTCCACCTGAAAATTCATGAGGATACCTATAAGCAAATTGTTTTAATAATCCAACAGATTCTAATGTTTCAAAAACTCTTGTTTTCATAATAGTTTGCTTTATTTTCTTTTTAACGAATAATGGTTTTTTTAATCCCAATATTATTTTTTGATTATTAAAATCGTTGTTCATTAATTTAAGCTCGCCCTTTACAGAGTTATTATTCAAAATTTTATTACGATATAACAAAAATGTATTTTCAGTTTCAGTAATGTCTTTTACATCATTCTCTTTTTGTGTTCTTCTGATCTGTTTTATATATTTTGCGACACTTCTTTTTGAATCCTTCATTAATTTTGTATCTAATTTTTTATAAGTTAAAAAGATTTCTCTTTTCTCATCATATTTATCTTTTATAACTTTTAACTCAGCTTCTTTATCTTTGATAAATATTTCTTCTTCTTTGTCAAATTCATCTTTAGCTTTTTTGTAAACTTTAGATGCCTTATCGTATTGTTTTTCAGTCATTGATGGTTTATCAGTATTCTTCAAAGCAATCATAAGTTCTTTGTTTTGATGCAATTCTATATTTACTTCTTCAATTTCTTCTTTGATTTTTGTCGTTGTATATTTTTTTCTTTTTGACTCAAGAATTAATAGTATATCTTCTTCAATATTTTCAGAAGATGTTTCTAATTCATTTCATTTAGAAAGATTGAAAACATATTGTTCCAGTTCTAAAAATTGTGATGAATGAATAGTTCTAATTAACTCACTATTTAAAATTTGGTTTCTTGATTTCTTGATTTGTTCCATAGAAGCTTGAATTTTAGTTTGAATTTCAGTTGAAATAGCCCTAATCTTCTTCACGCTTAAATCTTCGAGTATATTTTTTATTTGTTTTTTTAAATTTTTCAATAAAATTCTAATTAACTGTGTTTCCTCGTGCAATTCAGATTTTAATTCTTTGTGTTTTGCAATTAAAGCACTTCTTTCATTTAGAGTTGCTAGCTGTTTTTCAGAATATTTGCTTTTCATTTTCGCCTCTGCAAGAGTGGCTTCTGCAAGAATTAGGTCCTTTTCGTCTTGTGGTAAGTCATTAGCTTTTATTTTCTTACTTGCTTTTTTATATTCATTTTTTAATAAATCAATATTTTCATATAGAAAGATAAATGCCATTCTAAACATTGAATATCTTTCATCTAAATATAAAACGTGTTTTTCGATCATATCTTCTGGACTTGTCGAAACATCTTCTTCCATCTTATTCATTTCCTTCTCTCACTTCATTAAATGGGCACCAACGATTTTATTAAACTCTACTATTTCTTTATAAGAAATTTCTGCAGCTCTTAGTTCGAATGTATTAATAAAATACTTTTTAACCATTCCTCAATTTTTGAAGAAAGCTTCATATTTAGGCTCAAGTACTTTATTTACAGTTAGTGGTTCTATTAAAGTTTGGTACACATTTCTTTGGTCATTCAAAGATGCATGAGGATCTTGAAAAATCATTTGAATATTTTTTCTCATGAATCTTTCTCTTTCTTTATCGTTTTTAATTAATAATGGAACTCCCATCATCTTAATTGACCCAAAATATTGATCATAAAGATTTATGATACTTCT
>JAOZTM010000016.1:8187-9255 GCA_029942215.1 Metamycoplasmataceae bacterium
AGTAGTCAAGTTGCAGCTCAATGAGTTTCTGTCACTTTAAATAATGGTGGTTCTTTTTTGAAGTCGATTGCAAGTGCATATTCATTTCTGGGTGCAAAAGGATCTCCAATTGAAAGATTCGCCATATCTGGAGGTGTTCCACTAATTGTGATAAGTGTTTTATCTCCCTCTTCAGGAATAGCATTTAGTAAAGCTCAAGTATAAGGGTGTCTAGGATCTGTAAAAATCTCTTTTTTAGTTCCCTTTTCAATTATTCTCCCTGCATACATGATATTTATATAATCACAGAATTTCGCAACAACAGCAATGTTGTGTGAAATAAATATTATTGAAATACCGAAATCAGACCTGATTTTCTCTAATAAACTCAGTACAGAAGCTTGAACAGTGGGGTCAAGAGCCGTAGTCGGCTCATCTGCGATGATTAATTTGGGTTTAGCCAATAGAATCATTGCGATAACAACCCTCTGCTTCATTCCTCCTGAAAACATATGAGGATACGAATTTATTTTATCCTTTGCATTCACAATACCAAAAGACTCCAATAGAGAAATGATGTGTTCAACTCTTGCTTTATTATTTTCGAAGCTATCATCTTTTTCTAAAACATCCATCATTTGCTTCTTGATGGTTCTTGTTGGATTCAATGAAGTCATTGGATCTTGAGGAATATAACCTATTACGTCTCCTCTAATTTTTGATCAATCCCTATTCTTGAATTCGTTAGCATCAAAATCACCTATCATCATTTTATCAGCTGATACAACAGCATTTAAATTAATTGACAGAAGTGCTTTTGAAGTAACTGTTTTTCCTGATCCTGATTCTCCAACCAATCCAACAATTGTTTTTGGTGGTATTTGAATATCAAGTCCTCTAACTATATTGATTGTTTCTTTTCTTGAAACTTTAAAACTAACTTTTAAGTTTTTAACATCTATTATATTTTTCATTATTTAGCTCCTCTAACAATTTTTGGATCTAATGCATCATGTAATCCATTTGCAATTAGTTGTAGTGATAGAGTTAGTAGAAGCATTATTATTGCTGGAAGAAGAACGAACATTA
>JAOZTM010000017.1 GCA_029942215.1 Metamycoplasmataceae bacterium
TATCTTAAGTGTATCTATTGCAAGTTTATGGTTCATTGTTATCTCGTTTCTATCTATATTATATTTTAAAATGCAAATAAAAAAAACATCCCGAAGGTTGTTTTAATCTATCTAGATGGGAATCTTAATCCCCATACTTAATTAATACGATATCAATAATAGATTTCAGACTTCGCCGATTGTAAAACAAACAATACATCGTCATCTTTTCTATATGTTATTTTCTTAAGAAAGCTGGTAATTCGTCTTCGTCATCATCTTCACTATCTCATGGTGAGTTTTGTAGTCTAATCTCATCAGTGATGTGTTGCTTCTCTTGTTCTGGAAGTGGGTCAGAAATAAGTAATTCACGAGTTGCGTCGTTATCAAATTCGATATCCAACGTTTCAACTGCATTAGCAGCTTCTTCTTTAAGTTCCTCTTGTGTAATTCCATCTGAGTCGTCTAGTCCTGTGGCAATAACAGATACTTGTATATCTTTACCTAGGCTCTCGACAACTGAAACTCCAAAGATTATATTTAATTCTGAATTGGCTGCTTGCTTAATTGTTTCAACTGCTTTACTTGCTTCTGCTAACGTAATGTTTCCACCTGAAATGTTGATAATTGCGTGAGTTGCACCGTTTATAGATGCCTCTAAAATAGGCGATGAAATGGCGTGGATAGCGGCTTTAGCAGCACGATCTTCTCCTGTTGCTCTACCGATTCCGATAAGAGCAGCACCTTTGTCTTTCATAACTGTTGTTACATCTGCAAAGTCCAAATTAATTAGGGCAGGAACTGTAATAAGATCTGTGATAGTTCTAACTGTTTGCTTCAATGTTTTATCAGCATACACGAATGAATCTTTCAGCGAGATACCACCAAATTGTTCTAACAACTTATCGTTAGATACAATGATTAGTGAATCAACTGCTTCAGAAATATTCTTTAGACCTTCCTCAGCGTTCTTACTACGTTGTGTTCCTTCAAATGAGAATGGAGTAGTAACTATACCAACTGTTAACGAACCTTGCTCTTTAGCAAGTCTCGCAATAACTGGTGCAGCACCTGTTCCTGTTCCTCCACCCATCCCCGCAGCGATAATAACCATGTCTGCACCTTTAATAGATTCCTTAATTAAGGCCTCTGATTCTAGGGCAGCTTTTCTACCTTCTTCAGGAACAGCTCCGGCACCAAGGCCTTTTGCTGAAGTTCCTAAAGCGATAACAGTCTCCGCTGGCGAAGAGTTTAAAATTTGTTCATCTGTGTTTGCGACGATAAATTCAACACCTTCAATTCCTTCTTTAATCATGGAATGAATAGTGTTGTTACCACCACCACCTACACCGATAACCTTTATTTTTGCAATTACGTCAATTTCTGGCTTAACTTCTATTGTCTGTCCTTCATTGTTTTGGTTGTTATTTTCAAACATTTTTACCTCCTATTTTTTCAATTATCTTGTTGAATAAATTAATATTCTTTTCTTTTTTCAAAGATGATACTAAGTTCGGGTTCGTCTCCACTATTGTGTTGAGTTGCCTTCCATTAATTTCATCAATCCGCCTGTTAAACATTGTTAGACCAATAGCCTCTTTATTTTCAATACTAATTTCAATAAATGAGATTGGGTTGTAAATGGAAATTGAAGAAGACTCTAAAACTGTCTCAGCGTATTCTTGCATTCCTTTAAGTTGTTCGATCTGACCTGATATTACTATAGGTAATTTCGAAACATTTTTTTGATTTAAATACTGTTTCGTAACTAGCATTAATTTTGACACGAATGAATCAATAATCCGATTCAAGTCGTTAGTCCTATAAACTTTATCTTCACTTTCCAACTTACGAGAAGTGATAACACGATTTATTTCATCTGTAAGTGATCCATGAATAGTAATTAAATCTCTTGCTTCAGTTTTCTGAATCCCAAACACCTTCGCGATTCCAGTTACAAGTTGTTTGTATCCGAAATCATAAATTGACATTGATGCGATTGTAGATAAATTTTTATTTATCGTTATGAATGTTTGTTCTTCGTCGACATGAATAAGTACAGCCCCCTCAACTAATGCTGAGCTAGATAAATTAGTTTGACTGATCGCTTGTTGCGACAGTAAGACTTTGTCTATCTTTAGGTTGTGAGATTCAATTAAAGTAGTGATATTGTCATATATTTTTGCATTAATTGTAGTTACAACAGAAGTTATTTTTAGCTTACTTCCCTTTTTACTAATTGGTGCTTTGTCATACGATTTTCAAAGTACATCAAAGACTTCAAATTTAACCGGCTGAACGAGAGTAACTCTACGCTCTTTTGATTCAAAATTTATTTTAGAAAGAGAAATTACATTATCAACATCTTTTTTGGAAACGTTGTTTCCGGCGATGTCAATAGTGTGCATGTAGGGCTTAATTTTCTCTTCTATATTAGCAGCAGAATTAACCACTACAGATACATTAGATATTTTAAATCCTACTATTGCCCCAGCTTCCAAAGCAGCTTCTTTAATAAAAGAAGAAGCGTCACTTTTTTCACCTTTGCTACAAAAAATCTCAACTTGTTTAGTTGATATCGTTTCTATTACTGTAAAGAAAATATTCTTTTTAGTAAATTGAATTGTAGTTGCAATATTTCTTTTCATTTCTATTCCTTTAATTTTGTGAGTACCCTTAATTTGGCACTACGAGATCTTCTATTTTCCTCTATTTCATCTTTAGACGGATTGGTTGTTTTCACGTTCCACTTCTTATCAACAATGATAGGAAGCTTACCTGTGTCTTCGCCCATGAATTGTCTAAAGAACCTCTTGACAACTCTGTCTTCAATAGAATGAAAACTTATAACTGCTAGTGATCCTCCAACCTTTAAAAGGGTTGAAGCATCATTTAACATTTGTTCTAAACTTTCTAGTTCTTCATTTACAGCCATTCGTATTGCTTGGAATACAGCTTTCGCTGGATTCTTCTTACGAACTACAGCTGCTGGAAGAGAATTTCTTATAACATCAACTAATTCTAGTGTCGTCTCGATAGGTCTATTTGATACGATACCTTTCGCAACTCTTTTAGGGAGCTTTACATCTGCAAAGTTTCAAAATATATTGACCAGTGATTCTTCACTGTATGTATTAACGATCTCATAAGCATCCAATTCCTGTTGTTGATTCATTCGCATATCCAGACGAGCATCCTTAGAATAAGAAAACCCTCTGTGCGTTTCATCTAGTTGGGGAGACGATACTCCAAGATCTGCAAGAATTCCATCGACAGATGTTATTCCAAGTTTGTCTAACTCATTCTTAATATTCTTATAGTCTGAATGTATTAGCTTGAAATTATCTGATATTTGACTGAGACGATCCGCGCTTTGTTCAATTGCAGTATTGTCTTTATCGAATGCCAGAAGTAATCCGCCATCAAGTTTCTTTAGGATCTCTGATGAGTGCCCGCCTCTTCCAAGTGTTAAATCGATGTATGTTCCATCCTTTTTAATTGATAGTCCATCTAACGATTCTTTGAGCATAACTGGAACGTGTTTATTCATTACAGTTTTGCCCCTTCTTTTAAGAGCTTATCAGCAAGGTCACTAAGTGATCCTGCATCTTTAAATTCTTCTTGCATATTTGTATAGTTTTCTTTAGAGTGTATTTCAACTTTATTTCCAACACCAACGAACACGACTTCTTTGGTAAGACCTGAAGTTTCCATGATAGAAGACTCAACCTTAATTCGTCCTTGTTTGTCAATTTCAAGCTTATGAGTTCTCCCTAACATAGCACGCCTTAATAGACGAGCTTCGCGAGAAAACTCATTCAAATCTAACAAGTTTTGAGATCAAATACCAAAATCTGATTCATTTCTGATAGAGACAACATTGTCTAAATCTTGAGTCATGAAACAAACATCATCGAACTGCAAACGCAGTTTTGATGGGATTATTACTCTATTTTTGTCATCTAGATTTCTATTGAAGTTTCCAAACATTTACCACTTTCCTCCATTTCTTACCACAAGTATTATATTATATATATAAGGTTTTGTTAGATATTTATAAGAAAACAAAAAAGCCGAAAAAAAACACCTTTCGGCGATTTAGATATTTCTATTTCTTTTGAGATAGATCTTCTCTTTTGAAGAACTTAACAAGTCTGTGAGGAACTCTTTCTCCATTAACAGTAACTAGGTTAGGTTTAGTTAAAGCGTGGTGAGATCTTCTTTGTCTTTTTCTCTGTTTGGACGTCTTCCTCTTTGGTACTATTGCCATGAGTCCTCCTTTTGGTAAAAATATTATATCAAAAAATCTTTTTTATTTCCTATATTGGGAAGATATTTTCCAGATAGGGATAAACCCTATTGTTATTATTAAGTACTTTAAAACATTCCCTGAACCAAACACTGTGAAGATTCCTCCTCAGTAGCTTGGTATACCAAAGAACAAAGCAGATGGGTATACATTCATTGCATTGTTTATTGTTGGCGATTGTATGTACTTTAATAAATAGAAGAATACTGGAGTGAATAACAATCCGTTCAGAAGTGTCATTACTATAGAAACAATAAATATTGTTGCCATAGATGTAAATAGAAGATTCTTCTTAACTGAGAACTTCTTGAACACAATCTTATTCATCAACAGGAATATGTTCAAGAATAACAACCCTCCTATTAATAGTATTGTGTGGGATCACATTCCAACCATCGAATAACCAGTTGTGCCTATTGCAGGACCTATAAGGAGTCTTAGGAATAAAAGAAGGTTAGCTCATGAATATCCTATTACATAAGCTGTAGCAAGGATAAAGATGACAGATAGGTTAATGTTTAATATACCTGGAGCAAACGGCATGAACTTTTCAAGATATTGAAAAAGTATCACTAGTGATAGCATCATTCCGGTAAAAGCTATTTTAAAAACTATATTGTTTCCGTATCCGTTTTTCATTTGATCCTTTCGAACTAAAAGAAAAAGAATAATAAAAAGCTCTATCTCATCCGGACTGTACCGTCGGCTCAGGAATCTAACCTGATCAGCTTTCGCTCGTGGGCTTTACCACCGGTTGACGAATTTCACGTCACCCCTAAAACTTTTAGTTCTAATTTATTATAATACATTTATGTCAATCGCAATAATCGCAGAATACAATCCGTTTCACAATGGTCATATCTATCAGCTTGAAGAAGCTAAAAGAAGATGACCAGGTGAAGAAATAACAATAATCATGTCTGGCAAGTATGTCCAAAGAGGAGAACTTGCAGTAGCTTCTTTTGAAGACAGAAAGAAAATGGCTATTCAATATGGTGCAACTAATGTAGTTGAACTTCCTTTTGAGTTCGCAACTCAAGCTGCACACATCTTTGCACATGGAGCTGTAATGATTGCAAACGATCTTGGTATTGATAAATTATTCTTTGGATCAGAATCAAATGATTCTAAAAGACTTATGTTGATTGCTCAAACAATTAAAGAGAACGAAGACAAATACAACAAAGTACTTAAAGAGTTTCTTAAACTTGGTTATTCTTTCCCTAAGGCTGCAGCACAATCTTTATCTAAACTTATTGGAAGTCCAATATCTTTACCTAACGATATTCTTGGTCTTGAGTATTGCAAAGCAATAGTTAACAATAATTTAGCTATGACTCCACATACTCTTGAAAGAACTGTTGAGTTCCATTCAGACGTTCCAAGATTAGACTTTGCATCTGCTTCTTATATAAGAGGACAAATCTTTGAAGGTAAAGATGTTTCTAAATATACACCTATGGTGTTCGATTCAATGCCAGAAAGAATTGAAGATCACTTTGAAGAGTTTAAACAAATAGTTATTGATACTCCAGCTGAAGAACTTGCTAAAAATAAAATGATTTCAGAAGGTATGGAAAACCTATTTAAAAAACATATCGATGCAAGAAGCTTCGACGAGTTTATTGAAAGAACTAATTCAAGAAGATATACATCTTCAAGAATCAAGAGAGTAATGCTTTACGTATTACTTCAAATAGAAAAATAAAAAATAGCTAATGCTATTTTCTAAGTCCAAGAGCCTTGATAGTTTCTTGATATTTTTTAAAGTCTTCACCTTTTAAGAATGTAAGTAATTTCTTTCTTAATTCAATCTTAGCAAGGAACCCTCTCATTGAGTGTTTGTCTTTCTTGTTTGTTTCGAAGTGTGATTTAAGTGATTCTATTTCAGCAGTTAGGATTGCTATCTGAACTGAAGTATCTCCTGTATTCTTTTCACTTCCACCAAATTGTTTAGCTAATTTAGCTTTTTCTTCTTTTGAGATCATATTAGATCCTTTCGTTTTATTTCAAGAACACCCCAGCAAGAATATAATATCCAAACCGAGTATGCCTACATTTTTTAATGCCCTATTATTATAGAGAAATATTTATATATTAGATAATACTTTAACGACTTTTTCAATGTCTTTTTCAGTTGTCTTATTCTCTGATTTCTTAACGATGATTTTTGTTAAATTATGGAACTCAATTATTGCTTCATAAGGTTGGTTTGTTAACTTCAATTGTGGCACAGTCAATACTGGTTTAGTATCAATACCAATTTCAACATATGATCAGTATCTAATATCGTTTACTAAAGTAAAGGTAGCGTAAACACCTGTGTGTAAAGCAATTGAATCTTTAAAAGTAAAAGTATTATCTGGTCTGATTTGGAATCTATTTTTATATGGAGAAGTTGCTAATTTTTTAAGTAGTAATACTTCACCTAATGGAAGTAATTCTTTTAGTAAAGATGTAGAGATTTTCTTTCCACTTTTTGACTTGTAAGCTTTAACAATATTTATGTTTGGAATATCTTTAGCTTTTAAGTCTCTTCCTTTACCAAGAGCGAAGTCTTCACCAGATATAAGATTAACTGCTCCTGTCAATTTAATTATTTTATCTAGGAATGTTTTTCCTTTTAAAGATGAAACCTTTGTTCCGAATTTTACGACCATTGCAAATTCAATTCCTAGATCAGAAAGGTTTTGAATTCTAATGTCTAATGGTTGGTATTCTTTTTTAGAAGCTCCTGGAAGTGCAGAAGGATTTTCGAACAACATTACTACAATAGGCTTCTTAAATTCTTTAGCCTTCTCTATAAGAGAAAGGTGTCCCATATGGAAAGATTCGAAAGATCCTAAAATCAAAGTTGTTTTTTTAGATGTTAATTTGTTTGGGTAGTTTGTAACTATCATTAGAACCCTTCCTTTGTGAATTTGTTTCCGATAAGTTTCTTAGCTTTTGCTTCTCCATTAGAAACAGTTACTAATCCGAATATATCTTCTTTGTATTTAAGAAGATAGTCTCCATCTTCTGAATCAGACTTAATTCTCTTCCCATCCATTATATCTTTCATTTCCTTTATTTCAATAGTCTCTAAAGTTAAAAGTGAAAGAATATTAATCTCTGTTCCTAATTGATCTTCAGTTAACGAACCAATACTTGTTCTTCTTAAGTTATCCATTAAAGCACCACATCCTAGATTTTGTCCAAGGTCATGAATTAGAGAACGAATATAAGTTCCTCTTGAAACTTCAACATCAAAAGTAATTGATTCACCGAATTCAATATTTGATATTTCTTTTATTTCAATTGTTGATTCTTTCAACTTAACTTCTTTACCTTCTCTTGCTAATTCATAAGCTTTCTTCCCATCAATCTTTTTAGCTGAAAATGCAGGAGGCATTTGTTGTTGTACTCCAACAAAAGAAAGCAGTTCTTTTTCTATCTCTTCTTTAGAAGGTATTTCAATATTAGTTTCTTTTACTTCTCCTTCTGAGTCATAAGTGTCAGAAGTAAAACCTAACTTCATTGAAGCTCTATAAGACTTAAATCCTTTATCAACGTAATCAATTAGTTTCGTATCATCTTCTGTTGCAACTAATAATAAACCCGTTGCTAAAGGATCCAAAGTTCCGGTGTGCCCGATCTTTGAAATATTATTTTCTCTTGCAAAATCTCTTATTGCCTTAAAAGAAGAAATGCCTTTTGGTTTGTCTAGTAAATAAAACATATGCTAATTATATAAAAAAAATACCTAAAGGTATTATTTAGTCACGTAAGTGATTTGGTGCGCGAAGAGGGACTTGAACCCTCACTCCAAAGGAACTAGTGCCTAAAACTAGCGCGTCTGCCAATTCCGCCACTCGCGCATGGTACGCTGTACAAGATTTGAACTTGTGACCAATTGGTTAAAAGCCAACTGCTCTACCTACTGAGCTAACAGCGCTTAAAAATGGTGCTTGCTATAGGAGTCGAACCTACGACCTACGCATTACAAGTGCGTTGCTCTACCAACTGAGCTAAGCAAGCAAAATGGTACGAGATGAGGGGCTCGAACCCACGACCCTCGCCTTGTAAGGGCGATGCTCTCCCAACTGAGCTAATCTCGCATTTTGGTGACCCCAGCGGGACTTGAACCCGCGAATGCATGGATGAAAACCATGTGTGTTAACCACTTCACCATGGGGCCAATTTGGCGCCGAATACAAGATTTGAACTTGTGACCAAATGATTAACAGTCATCTGCTCTACCACTGAGCTAATCCGGCATGGTGTTAATATGCTAATAAATTATACATAAAAGAAAAGAAAAAAAATAACCAATTGGCTATTTTGTTTTTTGTTTTGTAATTAATGTCTTTGCACCGAATGCTAAACCATAATATAGACCAGAGATACCAAACATATATAGAATAGTCATATATACCTTAGCATGCATGATGTCTAGGAAA
>JAOZTM010000018.1 GCA_029942215.1 Metamycoplasmataceae bacterium
AATCAATTAATTGACATTCCTCTTGTTAATAGAAGGGCTTGCTTCTCTGATTTCAATTCAACAAGATCATCGTGATATGTTTTTAACATTTCAATTACTTTATCAATAGGAGGATTCTCTTCATACTTACCAGTTTCAAGATAATCATTAACTTGTGAAAAGATAAAAGGATTGTCTCTAGCTTCTCTTGCAATCATAACTGCATCAACACCAGTGATGTCTAACATCTCTTTTGCTTCTTCAGGTGTTGTTACATCTCCGTTACCAATTACAGGAATGCTTACAGCATCCTTAACTTCTTTTATCTTTTGAAGATCTGCTTTACCTTTATACATTTGACTTCTTGTTCTTCCATGAACAGCTATGGCAGCTGCTCCAGCTTCTTCAGCTATCTTCGCTACTTCTATATGAGTAAGAGAATTCTCATCTCATCCGATTCTGATTTTAATCATTAATGGTTTGTCGATTTCTGCAACTACAGCTCTAACAATTTCTCCAACAAGCTTTGGTGTCTTTATTAAAGAAGACCCAGCATTTGATTTAATAGCCACCTTTGGTACTGGACAACCCATGTTGATATCGATCATTGAACAGTTTGAATTTTTATCAAAATACTTTGCTCCTGCAACATACTCTTCAACTGTTCCACCAAATATTTGCATTGCAACTATTTCTTCATCGTCATCTACTCTTGCAAGATCAAGTGTTTTTGCTGAGTTGTATTTAAGGCCAACATTAGAAATCATTTCAGTATAAGTAAAAGCTGCACCATTCTTTTGAGCAAGTTTTCTAAAGACGCTATTTGTTATTCCTGCCATAGGTGCAAGAATAGCTTTTCCTTCTATTTTTATATTTCCAATTTTAAACATTAGAAAAATTATATATTGTTATAATTTATCTATGAAATTAACTGCTACAGGATATAACTCAACTGGAGATGGAATTGCCACACATGATGGTAAGGTTTTTTACGTTAGAGGATTAATAAAAGGTGAAGTTGCTGAATGTAATATTGTTAGAGAAGAAGAAAAATGAGGAATTGCTGAAATCGTAGAGATTTTAGAAGTTTCTGAAAACAGAAGAGATAATCTTCCAAAGAGACATTTAGAAATCGGTGGGTATGAAGTTCTTCATATGAATAGAGAAGAACAAACAAGTTTCAAGATGGATAAGATCAGAGATGACTTTAAAAGAAATGCAGGAACTGAAATTGAATTAGAAGATATGGTAATTGGAAAGAAACAATTTCACTATAGAAATAAAGTAACTTTACATAACGGAGGATTCCATAAAAGAGGAACTAATGATGTTATCTTTGTAGAAGACTTTTTACTTACAGCTATTGATACACAGACTAATCTAGAGGGTGAAGTAATAATAAGAGAGCTTGATTCACGTATAGAAGGTGTTAAGAGCGATAAGACATATACAACAGACACAATGTTGGGTATGGAGTTCAACATTCGTTTAAACGCCTTTTATCAAGTGAATAAAGAAATAGCTGAATTAGCTTATACAGAGATACTTTCATACTTAGATGATGACAAGACTGTATTTGATTTATATTCAGGTATCGGAGTTATTGCTTTACTTGCTGCTCAAAGATCAAGAAGAGTTATTGCTGTTGAATGAAATAAATCATCACATGAATCAGCATTGAGAAACCTGAGAAGAAATCCAATCAAGAACGTTCAATTTATTAAAGCGGATGTTAAAAAGTATTTGAAACAAACAAAAGCGAAACCAGAAATTGTTATTGTTGATCCTGCAAGAGAAGGACTTGGTAAAAGTGCTTGTGAATCATTAATCAAATTTATGCCTGAAAGAATTATTTATCTTTCATGTAATCCAGGAACGCAAGCATCTGATTACAACAGATTAAAAGAACACTACAAAATTGTTAACGCAACTCCATATGATATGTTTCCACAAACACATCACGTTGAGAACTTAATAATTCTAGATAAAAAATAATGTAATACTAATCTATTGCTTTTTTTATATAAAATATAAGTAACTAGAAAAGGGGAACTATGAAAAAAATTAATTGATTTACAAGAGCTTTTATGAGCTGATCATCACTGACTGAATACATTAGAAGCGATTCACCATCTTCAAATGACGAGTTAATCAAACTAGAAGTTGAAAATAAAAATCTCGTTCTTAGACTTGAAGAACACAAAACTTTTGTTTTAGATAAAGAAAAAAGAATGGAAGAATACAGAAATGAGATTTCAATTCTTACTGAAAAGTTTTCTTCTTTAAACGAACAAGCAAACGTTAATCAAAAAACTGCAGAAAAAGATAGAGAAGAACTTATCAAAAAGAATATGCTTATTGATCAATTAAATGATTCTATTGTCAAAGAGAAGAACCGTCTTGATAATTTAAATAAAGATATTAATGAGAAGCTTGCTCCATTAAAGAGAATCCAAAAAACATTCTTTGCTGAAGCTGGAAATAAAGGGAAGGGTGAACTTGGCGAAATGCAAGTTAAATCTATTCTTGAAAAATCTGGACTTGAAAAAAATCTTTGAACTGAAAACTTATTGGTTTCAGGAAAAAGTGTTGAATTCGCAATCAAGTCAGGACCAAATGACAAATGAATTCCTGTTGATTCAAAAGTTCTTGATACAGAAGTTGATGAGAACAACAAAGTAATAATTAATAAAGACTATCCTTCAAGAGTTAAAACTCAAGCTAAAGAAATAACTAAGTATCTTTCAAAATCAAATACTGCTGATTATGGATTACTTGTTCTTCAAAGTGATGCTATTTATATGGAACTGTTTGAAAGTGAACCGTTGTTGTTCCAAGAGATGATTCAGAAACATAAAATTTACGTTTGTTCTCCATCTTCATTTGTTCAATTCGCATGATCAGTTTCTCATATTCTTGATATCTATGAAAAAGTTCATAACGATGAAAAAATATATGATCAAATGGTTGAAGCATTAACAACAATCACAAAACTTTCTTCATCACTTGTTAAGGTTCATAAAGATTTCAATGTTGCAATGAATACTCACTACCCAACACTGCAAGCAAGACAAACAAAATTACAGAAAAAACTAAGTAAAGACGGAAAAATAAAAGAGCTTCCATCAATAGAATTATCGGATTAACTTCATATTGAAGTTTTTTTTATTCTTGCTCTTGTAAGGGGTGTTATAATTAGGTCATGTCATATAAAGCACTCTACAGAACATATAGACCTAATACCTTCCAAGACGTAGTGGGACAGGGACATATTGTATCTACATTAAAAAACATAATAGAAAAAGATAAGGTATCTCATGCCTATCTTTTCGCTGGCCCAAGAGGTACAGGTAAAACATCTGTTGCTCATATATTTGCTAATACACTTAATTGTTCAGATATGCTTGATAAAACAACTATCTGTGGAAAGTGTGAACAGTGTCTTCAAAAAGTAAGTATGGACATCATTGAAATCGATGCTGCTTCAAATAATGGTGTTGGTGAAATTAGAAAATTAATTGACAATTCTAAATATGCAACTTCAAACTCAAAGTACAAAGTTTATATTATTGATGAAGTTCATATGCTTTCAAAAGGAGCGTTCAATGCTCTTCTTAAAACTCTTGAAGAACCACCTGAACATGTAATATTTATTTTGGCAACAACAGAGCCTCATAAAATTCCAATTACAATACTTTCAAGAACTCAAAGATTTAACTTCAGAAGAATTTCTAATGATTCTATTCAATCTAGATTAAAACAAGTTCTTGATAAAGAATCAATTACATATGATCAACAAGCACTTGAACTTATAACTAGATTAGCTAATGGAGGAATGAGAGATGCTTTATCAATTGCTGATCAAGCTTCAGCATTTGCGAACGCGAATATAACTCATGATGCAATTGCCACAGTGTTCGGTGTTGTATCAATAGCAAAGATTAGTAAGCTACTTGAATTGGTAGCGGCTAAAAACGTTAAAGAAATGTTATTGCTATCAAATTCATTTATTGAAGAGGGTAGTGATATTCTTAGATTGATTGAAACGATTCTAGATGTAATGAAAGATTTCCTTATATTCAAGAAAACAAAAGACCCAGCATTAATGTCAATGTTAAATGCATCTGAAGTTGAAGGAATTAATCTAACATCTAAGTTTGCTTATTCAGTAATCGAAGTGTTCAATCCTTTATTAATAGATCTTAAATACTCAGAGTCACAAACACAAGCATTTGAACTAGCTCTATTAAAACTATTAGATGATAAGAATGCCCCAGAAGCAGTGGCAGCACCAGTCGTAGCTGCGGTTGTCCCTACGGCTACTCCTGAAGCGCCTGTTACTGAGCCTGTTGTTGAAGCTGTAGTTGAAAAGGCTGAAACAGAAGTTAATATTTTCAAAACTGATGAAATTGAAATTTCTACAGAAGATGTAAATCTAACATCAGAAGCTCAACTAGAAGATGAAGCTATGGATGAGGAAGCTCAAGCTATTGAAGAAGAGTTATTAAACACACAAGAAGTTAATATCAAGAAAGTTGAAGAGATAATAGATTCAACTGATGAAATTAATTTATTGAAAATGTTCGAAATTGATGAAGTACCTGTAAATAAAGAAATAATGAATGAGGTTTCTTATTCTGTAAATGATATTCTTAATTTACTTGTTCAACCAAACAAAGAAATTTCAACAAAGATGAAAGAGAATTGAGACAAGATTGAAGACTTATCTTCAAGAACTGAGTATGGAACGTTCTCAACATTACTTGAGTCAACAAGAGTGATTACAGCAGGAGATACATTTGTATTATTAATGTCACCGAATGATATGGTTGCAAAAGAAATAAATTCACAACGTAAAGAAACTCAGTTTGTAGAATTTATAAAAGAAGCATTTGGAGAATACTATTTAGTGTTCGCTATAACTAAAGAAGAATTTGAAAAAGTAAAAGAAGCATGACAACAAGCTGCAACAATTAAAAAGTTGCCAGTTGCCAAACCAGTACAAAGACCGACTGGAAAACCAAAGGAAGAAAACAAAGCAGAGGAAATGGGAAACAAGATTTTTGGAAACCTATTTAACTCATAAAAGGAGAATATTATGAACATGAACTTAATGATGCAACAAGCAAAAAAAATGCAAGAGGAAATGGAAAAAGGAAAAGAAGAATTAGCTAAAAAAGAATTCACTGTTGAAAAGCAAGGTGTTACTTTAATTGTTCTTGGAAACAAAAGAATTAAATCAATTGATATTAATGAAATTCTAGTTGATCCAGAAGACAAGGATATTCTTGAAGACCTTATGGTTATTGCCTTTAACGATGCAATCAAGTTAATTGAAGCTGCTGAAGAAGAGATGGCTCCTAAGTCACCAGGGATGCCTTTCTAGTGAGACCAGAAAGTTTATTAGACTTATCAAATGAACTATCTTCTCTTCCTGGAATTACGAAAAAACAAAGTGAGAAGATCGCCTTTTATTTAATAAAGTCAGATCCAAGTATTTCAAAAAGAATTGCCGATGCTATGGGCAATGCTTCTTTAAAAATAAAACAATGTTCTATTTGTAATCACATCACTGAAAAAGATGTTTGTGATATTTGTTTAGACACTACAAGAAAAAAACTTCTTGTGATCGTTCAAGACTCAACAGACATTTTTAAGTTTGAAGATGCAGGAAATATTAATCCTCATTATCATGTTCTTGGTGGATTAATTAATGTTTCAAAGAATATTGAGTTGTCAGATTTAAATATAGATAACCTTACTCAAAGAGCAAAAGAGTATAATGAGATTATATTAGCTTTGTCTCCTAACCTTGAGGGAATCGTTACAGCCAATTTCTTAAAGGAATTGCTTAATGAATCAAAGGTCACACAACTAGCACAAGGTATTCCATTAGGAGCAGCAATGGAATACGTAGATGAATTAACTTTGAAAGCTGCAATTGAAAATAGAAAGGATGTTAAATAATGTTTATTACTTTTGAAGGACCAGACGGTTCAGGAAAAACAACAGCACTTGAAGCACTGAGAGAATACTTAGATGCTAAAAATGTTGAATACGTATTTACAAGAGAGCCTGGAACACCAAATTCTCCTGAAGCTCAACAAATAAGAGAAGTTATTCTTAAGCCTGGAAACAAATTAACTCCTATGACTGAAGCTATTTTATTTACAGCGGACAGAAGATTGCACTTAGACACATTGATCATTCCTGCTTTGAAGGCTAAGAAGCATGTTCTGTGTGATAGATATGTAGATTCATCACTCGCTTATCAAGGCGGAGGAAAGAAACTTGGGATTGATAAGGTTCTAAAACTTAACGAAGCTGTAATTGATGGATACATGCCAAACCTTACAATATTCTTCGATATCAAACCTGAAGCATCTGCTAAAAGAGTTGATGAAAGAGCTGAGAAAGATAGAATGGAATTAGAAAGTGATAATTTCAGACAAAGAGTTTACGATGGGTACATTGAAGTAATTGAAAAGTTCCCAAATAGATTCGAAGTTGTTGACGCTTCTCAATCAAAAGAAAAAGTATTGGAAGACGTTAAAAAGATAATTGATAAAGCACTAGATATATAAGTGCTTTTCTTTATAATTTATTTATGAACTCAATAGAAAAAGTTAGAAAACAAAATGAGGTTGTTTATAAAATTTTGAAACAGTCTTTTGAAACTAATAAGTTGTCACACGCTTATCTTTTTTCTGGACCAGCTAATCAAGAGATAATCAATGAGCCAACTATGCTAATGGAATTACTGATTAATGAATCTCCATTTACAGAAATCAAAAAAAGACCGGAAGCATATTCTGATTTAATAGTTTTAGATGGTAGTGATGGGCTTATAAAAAAAGACTCTGTTATTGAAGCATCTTCAAAACTTCAAGAAAAAGCTTTGGATGAATTAGGAGTTAAAATTTTATTCATAAAAAATGTTGAGAATACAAACGTTCAATCAATAAATTCTTTACTTAAGTTTATCGAAGAACCTACTGAGAAAACTTTCATCATTATGACAACAAACAATATTTCAAATGTTCTTCCTACAATCAGATCAAGAGCTCAAGTTGTTAATATAAGAAAAGCTTCTAAAACAATTCTTGTTGCTCAGTTACAAGAAAATGGAATATCAGCTGACGCTTCTCAAATATTGGCTGCAGTTTCAGATTCTTATTCTTCAGCAATTGAACTTTCTGAAAAAGCAATCTTTAAAGAGGGCGTTCAAAAATTAGTTAAAATATTAGCGAAAGCGATTAAAACTAAGTCTGAAATAATTATTGGAATGAAAGCGTTATTGCAGAAATCTAATTACAAAGATTTACTTTCAATATTCAAAGTATTTCTTGATGATATTTGAAAAGAAAAAGGCGGAATAGAAACTACAATAAAAGGAATAAGTGAGTTGTTAAAAAGTTATGAGAATTTTGATTATAAAACAGCTAGCTTAATACTTAATGATTTCATCGTTTCACAAAATTCTAATGTTAATTTTGAATTGTATAAATCTAAACTTTTAATTGAACTGGAGGAGTGCTATGAGTAAACTATATATTATTGGAACACCTATTGGGAATTTAAAAGATATTACCCTTAGAGCTATTGAAACACTAGAATTAGTGGATGTTTTAGCATGTGAAGACACACGTGTTACAAGAAAGCTTTTAAGTCATTTAGATATCGTTGGGAAAAGAACGATTGCTTACCATGACAAGAATGAAAAGGCATCAGCAAGTGGAATTATTGAGATGGTTAAGAATGGCAAAAATGTCGGGATAGTTTCTGATGCAGGAATGCCTGTTATTAATGATCCAGGATATGAAGTTATTAGACAAGCAATTGAGAGTGATATTGAAATAGAAATAATACCTGGAGTTTCTGCAACAATAACAACTCTTGTTCTTTCGAACTTTGACACTCACTTTAAATTTATAGGTTTTCTAAAACCGAAATCTGGACAGAGAATAAATCAGTTGAAAAAACTTGAACAAGGATCATATGTCGCTTTTGTTTCACCACACAGAATAATGTCTGAGCTTGAGGATATTAAAACCGTCTTCGGTGAAGAAATAAAAGTGTTCATCGGAAGAGAACTTACAAAGAAATTTGAAACTCACTACAGAGGAACAGTTGTTGAAGTGATGGAAGCTATTAAAGATGAGATTAAAGGTGAGCTTTCAATCGCATTTGAAGTTCCTAAGAAAGCGAAGGTGAATAAGTATGCTAAATAATGATGAATATATACTTGGTTCTTTAGTGCAACTTAAAAAACCACATCCTTCTGGAACAAAAGAATGAGAAGTCGTTAGATTAGGCGCAGACATCAAAATCAAATCAACAATTAAAAACGATCTTTTTATAATGATGGCAAGAAAAGACTTCAA
>JAOZTM010000019.1 GCA_029942215.1 Metamycoplasmataceae bacterium
AAGTTGTTAATAATGGTGCAGCCATTACTGCTGGATCTAACTTCATCTTCTTAGCCAGTAGTGGAAGTGTTCCACCAACAACTTTAGCTAATACTATAACTGCGAATAGAGCAAGAGATGCAGCAGCTGAAAGCACTAGGTGATCTGTATCAACTTCTTGCTTAGCAGCATAGTAAATGATTAGTCTTGCAAAGTTTGCTATACCAAGTGCAAGACCAATCAATGCTGAAACCCTTAACTCTTTGAAGACAACCTTTAAATAATCTTTAGTAGTTATATCACCAGTTGCAAGCGCACGGATAACTGTTGTTGAAGATTGACTTCCAGCATTACCAGCCGCACCAGAAATTACAGGAATCATTGCTACCATAGCAGTTGTTAATGCAACTCCCATAAAGGCGGGTGATATTGTTTGGAATGAATCAAGAACAATTTGAGAAAGAGTTGCAGAAATCATTAAAAGCATTAGTCAAAGAATTCTTGATTTAAATATTTTTGATATTGTTAATTTTGAATACGGAACACTCCCGTCAATTTCGATACCAGACATTTTATTAATATCTTCATTAGCTTCATCGATGATGATATCGATAGCATCGTCAGACGTGATCATTCCGATAACTTCTTTTTTAAGATTTAAAACAGGAAGAACAGACATATCTTGATCAGCAAAAACTATTCCTGCCTCTTCAACATCTGTAGTTGTAGTTACATATGAAATTGGCTTTATAAAGTCTTTAACTTTTTTAAGATTTTCACCAAACAATAAATCTTCAATAGCTACGTATCCCATGAATGTATTTTTATTATTAACAACAAAGAAGTAATGCGCAAGTCTTGAATTTGTTCTTGAATCCTTTATAAGTAGTTTCGCTTGTTTAACAGTCATAGCCTGCTTTAGTATAACAATATCAACCGTCATAACAGAACCCACTTGTTCATCATCATATCTAAGAATCTTATTAACAGACTTTCTAGTTTCTTCAGTTGTTGCAGCAAGAATTCTATGAGCAATTTCCTCCGGAACTTCTTCGATAAGGTCAGCGATTTCATCTGAGTAAAGTTCGTTCATAATAGTTTTAATTTGAGAGTCAGTAAAAGCTGAAATCAATTGTTCTTGATATTCAAGTTCTAAGGCAGAGAAAACTTCTCTTTGTAAATCTGTATTTAAAAGACGGAAAAAGATAACACGGTTGTTTGAACTAAGTGTTTCTAATGTATCTGCTATTTCTGCTATCGGAACTTTTTTTGTTATGTTCCTGATTTCAGAAATATTTTTTTTCTCAATGGCAGTTTTTAATGTCATTTTAAATACTCCTTACTATGCTAAGTTTTTTGTAAGTTCTTCTTGGAATTCTGAAAGTTTTATTGGTGTAATAGTGCCATTCAATGCGAATGAAACTTTACCAGTTTCTTCTGAAACAATAATTGTAAGAGCATCTGTCTGCTCAGAAATACCAATTGCAGCTCTATGACGAGCACCGAATTTGTTTGCAACAGATTTACTTGTTATTTTGTAATACGTACCTGCATACTTAATTTTATTATCTTCAATAATGATTGCTCCATCATGTAAAGGTGATTCTTTTCTAAAAAGTGCAATAATTAATCCACTTGAAATATTTGCATCGATTTGAACACCGTCTGTTCTGAAGTTTTCTAAGTTATCTTTTTTAACGATTGTTATGATTGCACCAGTTTTTGTAGCTGATAACTCAGCACACGCTTCATTTAATCCATGTAGAAGTCTTACCTTTGAAGATTTTCCTAGGTCAGTATAATTTGTGTTTTTGAATAAAAATTTAATAAGCTTGATAATCATAGGTGTCAAAATCAAAAGCACTATTACAGCACCGATCGAAATTGATATTATCATTAATTCTCAATTAGTCATTTTGAACTCCTTTTTTTAAATTTAATACATCTATTATATTGATATTTCCTTCTTTTTCATAAATATCATTTTTGAATATTTTTCCACCATACATTTGCGCTCCATTTTTATTTGCTTGAATCAGTTCTGCTTCATCTTTTAAATTAAAATAAACTGCATTTTCACAAATGTATTTATTTTTGGTTTCTGAATGCTTAACCAATAAATAATCTAATCTTAATTCACTTAATTTTACGAGATCCTTTTCTGATGGATCAGTTATAGCTATTTTAATTCCTTTATCTTTTAACCCCTGAAGTGCAATCATTCTATCTTTCGAAACAACTTTGTTATCTAAATCAAAAATCAAAATTATATTATTCAAATTAACTCCTGCTATCTTCAACTTATTAAATAGATCTTCTACAACATTAGAGCCGGATAAATTCCTAATTGGATAGTAAACACCAAATTTAGTTCTCGAGTCTTTATGTAGCTTAATTGTCTCTATTGACGCATATCTGTCCATTGAATCGATATATCCTTTATCCTTCACGTATCTCCTAAAGTTGGATACATATCCTTCATTCTCGTTATGACTTGTTGCATCATATATTGAGAATACTTTCTTTTGTGAAATATCGAATATTGGTGTTTCGACAAAATCAATTGTTGAAAGGTTAAAGACATCATCTAATTCTTTTACAGAATTTACATCTTCTAATCTTTTCATAACTAAATTAGGATTGAACATATTAAATTTGTTTGTTGAATCCGACACTAAATACTCAGAAGCGAATGAAGCATTTTCATAAAGTTCAAATAGTGAATCTGTTTGAACGCCATAAATTGAAAGTCCTGCTTTTACGTTTATGCTTGTAGTTTCATTTTTAGATGTCGTTAATTTTGTTGAAACATCATTTAGTAATTTAGTTATATAAGCTAACGAACTTATTTCTCTCTTGTTTAAACCGTTCCCATCAATTTCTTTTTGAATATTAATTTCACCAGGATGGGCAAGGAAGAAACCATATTTGTTTTTTTCAATATGGAATAGAACTGTTTCCTCAGGAAATTTCTTTTCTATGTTCGTAAGGGTTGTCTCAATAATTTCTCTGTTAATACTTTTTTCTAAACCGGTTTCTCATTCGAATTTGAAAACTCCATAAACAGCTTTGTCGATTTTTTTTGTCTTGATCATGTTTCCTATAATTGATGTCATGAATGAAGCTCTATAGAAAGAAGAGTAATTAAAGTTAATCGATGAATAAAGCAGGTTAGCTGAAATAGAAGTCTTAATCGAGTATGAAACCAGAACTTGTACAAGGACAGCTCCTACAAATGAATAGAGAACAAATCCCATTGTTTCTGGAGATGATAATCCAAATGAGAATACAGATATTAGAACTAGCAAGATACCAATTAAAACAAACAATGGAAATATTACTATTCTATAATCAATTTTTTTCACAAAACGTTCAGCGATTAATATTGAGAATGCAAATAGAGCCATCACTCCCATTACAAGATATGTATTCTTATCAATATTACTTATTAGCAATCTGAATAGTAATGCAGGCATTAAAGATATAGCTGCTATCTTCGTTTTAGTTATTGTCAGTAGGACAATGAATTGAACGTAGTAAAAGGCTATTCCAACTTCGTTGTAAATCTGATGCATTAAGAAATCCAATAGAAGGGCAACACCACCATAGATGGCTCCTTCTATTATTTCTCCAAACATTTTTTGTGTCAATATTTTTCCTATAAAAGACACTTCTCTCAATTTACCGAACATAAAATAGAAAAGAATAAAAAGTGCAAAGAATAGAACCAATATTAATAAATCGTATATTACAAACATACATAAATTATAAAGAAAACTTGGGGTTGCCAAGTCTTTATTTAATCTTGTTTCTTTGCTCTAATTTAACTAGACGAGTCTCATCACTAATAATTTTTTTCTTGTTAATTTTCGTGTCTGTATATTCTGATTTCTTTGTATTCAATTGTGCGATTAACGCAAATACATTTGATAACAATGGAATCATTAAAAACAGTAAGAATAATGAATCGTAAAGATTTCTATTTTTGATTGAAAACATTGTTCAACCGAATCCTCATGAGATTAAAAATAAGATGATTGAAATATAGAACAATGAACCCGCAAAAATTGCATTAGGAGTTAATGAACTGAAGATCAACGAATGTCCTACAGCTTCTAATCAGTTTGGCAAACTCTTAAGTGCATTTACTTGTCCAGAATTCATTAAAGTAAAACCTAAAATCATAAATCCTGTAAACAGGACAAATACGGCTATCAGTGATATAAACTGAAATAGAGCCAGATTTTTTTGTTTATCTTCAAGTCTATCTTGTAATCTTATTTTTTCTTTCATGTTACTTCCTTTTGGTGTTATTACATATGGTGGAGATGCCGGGAGTCGAACCCGGGTCCATAAACACATTATATTATTAACGTCTACAGTTTAGTCATAATTTTTGAAGCCCTTACCAAAATGAAGAATGACAAAACATTTTCAGTAAGACTAATTAGAGTTCATCGATCTTAATTAGATCCAATCAATATATCTCAAAGTGATACAAATATGAAGCCTATGAGAAGAGCGACATATTCGCTAGCATGCTATTACGCGAACGCTAGAGAGTTTTGTTGTGAAGTTTGAGCAAAGAATGCTTCGTTTGCAATATCCTCAACTTTTGTTTTTCTATTTCCATTTAAAAATGAACCTAGTAGTATTATGGTCTACCAAACCTCTGCAGTTAATAATTAACAAATTCACGTCGAATCCATTACATCCCCATTTAAAATTTTCTTTGTTGACGTTCAAAGTCTCTTTTCTTGATTGTTTGTCTTTTATCGGCTCTGTTCTTTCCTTTACCGATTCCGATATCAATCTTGACAAGACCTTTACTTGATCATTTGAGAGTTAAAGCGACAATAGAATTACCTTTAACTTTGACGGCTTCTTTCATTTTCTTTAATTGGCTTTTGTGAAGTAAAAGCTTTCTAGGCCTTGTACGATCGCCTGGAACACTCATATAATTAGATACATTTATGTTTGAAACAAAAAGTTCGTCACCCCTGAATGAACAGAAGGCACCTTTTATTACAACATTACCGGCTCTGATTGATTTCACTTCTCAACCTTTTAATTCAACTCCGGCTTCAAATCTATCTAATATTTCATAATTAAAGAACGCGTCTTTATTTTTAGATATAACTTTTGCCATTTTAACTCTCTAGCCACTCTCGTGACAACATTATTATACCTCACGGAAAGGTTTTATTTAGAATGATTGTTTGCTTTAGCTCAAGCTTCATAGTCAGCTGAAACAACAAAATCAATTGCTCCTTCTTTTTTCTTTGCACCTATAACTGTTACATCAATTTCTTCACCAACTGTATATGTTTTAGCACCTATTAATTTAAATCCTGTTTTATCAATTTTATACATTCCATCCATCATGTTACTTACGTGAACAAGTCCTGCAACTTTATTTCTAAGTTCAACAAAGAAACCAAACTTAGCAATAGTTACAATTGTTCCTTTAAAGCTTAAACCAACTTTGTCTTCATAGAATTCTGCTTTTTTCATATCAGCAACTTTTCTTTCAAGCCCAACAGCTTTTTGTTCTGACTCTGATGATGCAGCTGCAATCGCAGGTAAAATATCTTCAAAGTGTGAAGCCATGTTTTTTTTGTTTTCAAAGAAATAAGTTCTGATCATTCTGTGAACCATTAAATCCGGATATCTTCTAATTGGAGAAGTAAAGTGCGTATAAGTTTCTGACGCTAAACCAAAGTGCCCAATATTTTTACTTGAGTAAATTGCCTTTGCCATTGTTCTTAACATCATGATTTTTATATAGTCATCAAATTTCTTTTTCTTTAATGCTTCGATTGAAGCTGCGAACTTTCTAGGATCTTTTGAAAGGTCGATTTTTACATCAAGACCAAGAACATCAATAACGTCTTGAAGTAAAGTTAGTCTTTCTGTTTCTGGTTTATCATGAACTCTATAAATAAATGGAAGTTCTTTAGAAAAGGCTTCATATGCAACTGTTTCATTAGCTCTAACCATAAAGTCTTCAATCATCATTTCTGAAATACCACGTTCTCTTAATGTGATGTCTTTTGTTTTTCCATCTTCTCCAATAATGATTTTTGATTCATCAATTTCGAAATCAATATAACCTTCTTTTAATTTATATTCTCTAATTGCACTTGATAACTCTCTTGCAACATTCAATGCTTTTTCTAATTCCTTATTTTCAATTTCTGATTTTCCTAAGTAAAAATTATTAACTTCTTTATAAGTCAATCTGAATTTAGAATTAATTATTGATGGATACAATTTTGTTGAAACTGTATTTCCGAATTTATCAATTTCTATTTCTGAAGTTAAAGTAAATCTATCAACGTTTGGATTCAATGAACAAATTCCGTTCGACAAACTTTCAGGAAGCATAGGAACAACCCTATCAGCTAAGTAAACTGAAGTTCCCCTTAGTTTAGCTTCTGTATCAAGAGCAGATCCTTCTTTTACATAATGAGTTACATCCGCAATATGAACACCAAGAACATAGTTCCCGTTTTCTAACATCGTTATATCAATGGCATCATCAAAGTCTTTTGTGTCATCGCCATCAATTGTGAATATTAGTTTATCTCTTAAATCTGTTCTTCCAGTTTTATCTTCGTTATCAATAGTTGATGGAACACCTTTAGCTTCTGATAGTGTTTGTTCTTTGAACTCATATGGAATGTCAGCATCTTCAATAGTTGCTAAGATATCAATTGAAAGATCATTTTCTTTTCCAAGAATTTTTATTAGCTTAACTCTCTTTGGTGCTTCGAATTCAGCTATCTCAACCTTTGCAACATAGTTGTTCTTTAGTAATTCATTATCTTCAACTTTGAAAAACCCTTTTACTCTAGGATCTATTGGTGAAATTGAAAAGCCTTTTTCGTCTTCTTTTAAAACTCCAACAAAACTAGTCTTTCCTCTTTCGATAATTTTCTTAACAACACCTTGATATGAATCTTGCTTTTTATGATCGGCAAAAAACTCAATAAGTATTTTGTCTCCATCCATTGCTCCAAGTGTGTTTTGTGATGTAACAAATATAGAAGCCTGGTCTTCTCTATCAACAAAACCAAATCCTTTTGGGTTCAATCTTATGATTCCTTCTATAGTGCCTTCTATTTTCGGAATAAAGTATTCTCTATCTGAAGTAGTGAATAAATCTCCACTCTTTATTAATGAAAACAAGAATGATGAGAAATCTCTATTCTTATCTCTTGGAACATGTGCAAGTCTAGCTAATTGAGGAAAAGAAAGAGTCTTACCATTTAAAAGACTCAGTACCTTCTTCTTATCGAACATTAAATATACGCCCTAATAACGAGGGTAGTTATCATTATTGTTAATCCACCAATGAACATGACATACTTAAGAATCTTTTTAGATCCTCTTTCCTTTGAAACTTTAAATAGATCTAAATCTGACGAACCAACAAGCGCACCTGAGAATGAGTTTGATGATGGAGCCATTATGAAAGACACCACAATTAATACTAGTGATAACGCAAACAGGATTCATATAAGTATTGACATAATGCCTCTTTCAAAAGTATTATATCTTTTTCTATTGAAAAAACTAAGTATAATAACTCTATGAATAGTGCTATAGGTTGAGTAAACAGTTGAACAATGGATGGAAAATTATCAATTCTCCTATTTTTCGTTTTCGCAGCTGGAATTGTTTTCAGTGCTATGAAACTTGTTAAGTATTCAGAAGTGATAATGGGGAAAACAAAATTCGGTGGAGCGTTTGTTGGTGGTGTACTTATAGCCACAGTTACATCTGCACCTGAATTAATAACTGAAATAGCACAAGGACTTAATGGAACACCTGGAACTGGTTTAGCGGATGACGTAGGAGCCAATGCTTTCTCAGCTGCTGCCATTGCGGTTTCATTGTTTGTATTAATATCAAGCCCATTTGTTTTCAAACTTGATAAATTTACAAAATGAAACTTAATAGGGAATGCTGCACTTGGAGCATTACTTGCAGTATTTATATTCATAGGTAAAGATTTACATATTGG
>JAOZTM010000020.1:0-3323 GCA_029942215.1 Metamycoplasmataceae bacterium
TTGAGTACAAAGTCAAAACTAAAAAAGGAAGTAAATAATGATTAAAAAATTATTAATAGGACTAGGGTCTGTAACAGCCGTTGTACTTCCTGTCGCTCTTACAGTTTCATGCGGTGATGAGAAGCCTGTGTTGGTTACTGTTGATAAGGCAGCAAGGATAATCAATGTTAGGTTTGATTCTAACCTGGCTGGAGACGCTGACGACATAGCGCACGATTTAACATGAATACTTCTTTATGAATATGATGATTCAATTGAGTTGCTTGTAACTGAAGCAAGCAAGTTCGGAGCTCCTGTTACAATTAACTTTGAAACTAAAGACTCGCCAAGCAAAAGCTTTTCTGTAACTGCAACAATAAGTTCTTATAATTCTAGTAGTAGTTCTAGATATTCAAGAAGCTTAGATCATATTAAAAAGCAAATCGAAGCTAAATTAATAAGCGAAGGAATAGCAGTAAATTAAAAAAAACCAAATTGGTTTTTTATTTTTTCTTAAATGTTCTTTCGTAAACAGAATTGTTTCCTCATCATTTAAATCCGTATCATTCCATTCTATCAGTTTGGACTTCGCTTGAGAATGTTCCAACTAATGTTTCAGATGTTTTAACAACTTTTTCAGGTCTCTTATATTTAGTTGTTAATGCGTAGAAGATGAAGTTATAAAGCAATCATAGGACAATTATCGCAGCAAATGTTATTGAACCCATTATTCCAACAACAAATAACCAGAAGTTATCAGCTGCCCATGTTTCGCTAAATCCAAGCGCTTCTGCAGCCATTCCAAACTCACCTTGATATGGTAATTTGTGCTTAGATAATGTACTTCCAAAGTTTGAGAATATGTATAAAGCAACAGCGAAATTAAGTAGAGTAGTATAAATGATTGCTCCGAATAAGTATTTTGTTGTCAATCTTATTCTGGCTGCAACCATTGCATATACAGGAAGAACTACCAATAGGACATGCATTAGGATTTTTCTGTGCATCTCTCATCCTAGAATAGATTGTGCGTCTTCTGCCATGTTTACTGGATGCATTATTGTTGTTATTGCAGCCAAAATTGTAAATGGAGCTATAACAGCTATTCATTTTGCTTTGTTGAAGAATAATAATCAAGGTAATATAAATAATGAAACTATAGCACACTGGAACATTCATGTTCCTGGATCATGTCAGAAGTTAATAATTGCAAATGTTGTTGGTCCACGTAGGTTATCTCTGAATAAGTCTGTTCACTTAGTTGCGAATAGAAGAAGCCCAAAAACTAAATTAGCTATTATGAAGACTGAATTTTGTAAAGTTGTTCTTTTATAAACTTCGCCAGCTATTCTAGGATTTTTCTTATTTAATCATCTAGCACCGTTTAATCATGAGCCCAATAAAACAGCGAGAATAAGGCCAACGAAGATCATTCCTATAACAAAACCATAGTAACCAGCAGACATAGTTCTGTCTCCTTCTGCAGCATCACGAATCATGTGTGAAGAATGGTTTAAAGGTCCGTAGTATCAATTGGCGTATTTTTCATAAGATGTTAAATTCATCTAAATATTATAAACAAAATTGATAAAGTTTTTTTTAAAAGTTTACTCTAAGTATTTAATTATTCTATGAATAAGAATTAGATAAGGAAACTCAAAAAATGCATTATATATTTGGTTCCTCCCTCTTTTTCTATATAATTTATAAGGAAAAAAATAAAATATGAAAATATTTGGAAAAGGGAACAACATGGCAAAAAATAAAACTATGGGATTCGTTTATGGGATGACAGCACTTACAACAGCAATGCCGTTGATAGGTATATTCCTTAACGAACATAAGAACAAATTACAGGAGGCGACATCAGTTGCAAGAGTAAATGAATTAATGAATGATCCAGAATTCATGAAAATGATGGACCAGTTCAATCCTGAAAACATGTCACAAGACACGCCTGCTACTGACGACCTTTCAACTCCAAATATTCCTGAAGCCCCTCAAAACACTGATGTTGCAAATGACATGAGTGATCAAATTGCCGAAATGATGAAGCAATTTAATATGCCACAAGAAGAAGTTACAACTCCTGCAGTTGATGAAGATGCCGCATTAGAAGCTGCTAAGGCTGAAGCTATGGCAGACATAATGAAACAACTTTCAGACGCACAAGCTGCATCAGCATCTATTGCTCAAGCTAATGCTGCTGCTCAAGCTGCACAACCAGTTTCTAATGTATCACCAGTTAATCAACAAAGTTCTCAAGACATCTATGTACCATCAGAAGATAAAAAGAGAGATAACGTTATGGATCAAGTTCTTTCTGGAAGAATGATTACTCCAACCGAATTCTCATCAGTTATCACAGGTAGACTGATTAATCCAGTTGCAATTCAAACACCAAATACAGATCCAACAGGATTATCAGCTACAGAACAATCTATGGCAGGAACTATCTTTGTTGAAAATGCTAATAAGAGTGCTATTGCTAATGCAGTTACACATACATATACTGCAGATGAAATGAAAACACTATTAGAAAAAGAGAACTTAGATTCAGCAATAAAAATTACAAGCCTTACTAAAGTTTATGCTGAGAATGATTCAATTGGAGCAATTTATAATGTTGTCTTTGATTTAAGTGGAACTGCTTTCACTCAAAAAGTTATGGTTAATTATCAATCAACATTTAATCAACAAAAGTTAGATTCACTTACAGATGCAAATGTTATTGTTGATATCAACGATTTAAGAATGCCAGCACCAATGGTTGTAAAGACTGAATCATTTAGTGTTAACTCACCAGATGTAGTTATTACAAACGTTTCTTTTGCAAATGCTTCTGCTATTGCAAGTAAAACAATTACATACAATGTTGATTTAACTCTTGGTACAGCCACAAGAACAATACAAGTTAAACCTACATATGCATCTGCTGGTATAGATACGATCTTTAATAACATACCTGCAAAAATCATTACAACATTAAAGCTTAATGACACAACAGCTCTTGATAATAAAGCAATCCTTTCACAACTTAATCCAAGTATAAGACCATTGTTAACAGTTAACAGTATTAACGAAAATCCAACAGTACATGAACATGATTTTCTAAGTGTCTCTTCAAATGAGGTTGAATTATCTTCAGAAATTTCAATCTTTGAAAAAGCATTGGTTGGAACATTCATTCCAAGACTTGGTAGATTATTGAGTGGTTTTAATAATGTTATTGATGTTCATTTTACACCTGTAGCTGAAGAAGCTATTGGTGCCAACTCAAATCTAAATAATCCGTTGAAGTTAGTTCAATTACTTACAGCAGCAATTTTCGAAAACTCATTTAG
>JAOZTM010000020.1:3423-7692 GCA_029942215.1 Metamycoplasmataceae bacterium
GAATTTAAAAATTCACTTTCAACAATCGATTCATATAATGTTGAATTGGAGCTTAATGGTGTAACAAAAACTGTTGAGTTTATTCTTAATAATGAATTTTCAGATAACGAAGAAATTTGAGAACAAGCCAGTGAAAACAATATTGTTATTGATCCTGCATACATTTCAGATCCAACAAATCCGGTTTCTCCTTATGACATTCTTGATCCAACTAAATTCACAGTTACAGGCCCTGAAGCAGCTAACCTAGTGGTTAGTGAAGTTAAATATGTTACTTCACCTACTATGGAAGAAAAAGATGTTAGCGTTGTTGTTTCTCTAACTGACTCAACTCACTTCTTCTCAAAAGAAATAGTTCTTGATTTTTCATATGACCTATCAAAAGCAGACGAAATTCTTGCGACTGTTACAGAAGCGAATGTTGTTCCTGAAGATTCATTCATTAAGAATCCGGCTCCAAGTTCACTATCAGTTTCATCATTCCATTTAGATTCATCTGTAAGTGGTGTTGTTATTTCAAGTGTAAATTATGTTTCAGGTGTTCCTACTGCGGAATACTCAAATGCTGATATTGAAGTTGTTCTTCAAATTGGGAAGACATTTAAAACAATAACAAAAACTGTTCAATTCGATACAACACTTGTTAAATATAATATTGATCACCTGCAAGATGCGTATACATTACCAAGAGTTATCAAGAATGATTCAATTGAATCTTTAGTAATTACTGAAAATGATATTAAGACAATTAACAGTCTTGATAACCCATTCTTCCACATAGGAAAAAACATTACACCTTTAACAACAGAAGAATTTATTAAGTCAGAATTCACTTTAACACCAGAAGCTATTCCAGTATGAAATGACTCATCAATCTGATCAACTATATGAATGGATATGATTTCATTCATGGTTTCACAAGATGGCTTTTTAGAGCTATCTCCGACTCAAGACTTCACTGATAACTATAATATTAGAACTCAGTCTATTGACGGTGTAAATGGACATACAACAGAAGATGAAACAACATTAAACTCAATCTTACTTGCAATGGACGTTTTACGTCTTTATAGAGCAACTCACTCATTCTCAGATGTTTCAAATCTATCAACAGAAGTTGATGATTTAGTAGCGTTTGTTAAAACTTATATTACTGGAGCGTCTATCAATAAGTTGGAAGATGCAATTAAATACATCACATTCAACAAAACGACAAACTCTTCATACTTACTAATGGACGGCTCTACTCAGTTCATAAGTTTTGGTGAGAACATTAAGAATGCTTACATTACAGATACTACTTTAATTGAATCAATGGCTTCTTTCTATGAAAAATACAACGATACAAGTATTTCAGCAGAAGACGAGTCTAACTACTGAAGATACAAAATAGAAATCGACGGAAATGAATTAGCAGCAGATGGCTCACAAGCTAATGTTGTTTCAAAAGATATTCTTTTAAAAGTAGTTTTCCAAAATTCTAAAAATGGAGAAAACATAAAATCAATTGTCGAGCAATCAATCCTAGTTGATCCTACATACTTCGGTACAGGTGCAACAATGCCGAAAGTTATTGATCTTTCTAAAGTTACTTTAAAAGATACACTTGGGCATACGCTTCCTGCTAATATAGCTATTTTAGATGCACACTTCATTGAGGATTACTCTGACGATTCAAAAACAGGAATCGTTGGTGTTGTCGTATTCGATGGTTCTGTATCAACTCAAATCAACCTTAAGCTTGATTGAGAATTTTCACGTAATGATATTTTAATGTCAAATGTTTCTGATTCTGATTTTGCTGCAACAGCTGTATTTGAATCTAAAGCACCAGCTAGTTCTCCAAGTGTTGGGGATATATCTTTCACCGGTTCTCAACAAGGGGTTAAAATAATTGCTGTTGAATATAAAACAACAATTACTCCACTTACAAACTCAGCAACAATAATTATCACAGCTGCAATTGGAGTTTCATTCAAGACTTTTGAAATACCAGTTACTTTTGCTGAAACAAGAGCTAAAGAAATGCTTGATGATATTCCTGACAAGATTTTAACTATAACTTCTATTCCTTATTCACCAGGTGCACAAAACCCTTGACCAGTAAATAACGTTAAACAATTTACTCCTGATTTATTAGATCAACTTATCGGTGTAACAAACATAACTGCTTTTGATAAAGAAGAATGATACAAAGAAAGTTTCGTTTACGCTCCAGAAAGATCAATTGATATCGATACATCAATCTCAAAATCAACCGGAGTTCCTGTTGCAGGAAAAGCCGGAGCCGCGAATGAAAATAACCAAATGACTCAGATTAAGTCTGAAATTTGAATTCCTGTTAACTACCTTTTATTCGAACTACTTAATAAATATGCAAATGTTGATGGTGCTTATAATAATGATGTGTTCAACATGAGTTCTCCAACTAATAAAACATTTATAAATCAGTACAACACAATGTTTAGTGCTGATTATGAAACTGAAACTATTAATGACTACAGAAACTTAATAGAAGATGAAATGAGTGTTAAATATAATATTACTAAAGTATATATGCACGCATTAGACAAATATATTTTCGGACTTCATTCAAACATATATTGAAATGATCCAGCAAATGTAGCTGAATTAAGAAATAATTTAACTCAAGCAACTTACGAAGCTGCAGCTTTCTTGAAGCCAATTACACAATCTTCTGATAAAACAGCTGCTGATGGAACAGAAATTTGAAATTTCGGTACAGGAGGAGAATGAACACATAGGGTAAGGATAAACGCGAACGTTCTTGAGGGTACAAACAATGCAACAACGGGTTCAATGGGTAGAGCTGTTTATAGAGGTTATGAAGCATGAGGTGGATTAAGTCCATTTACAAATTCTGTTGGTCAATACGATGCATTTTCTATTAATGGTAATGATTCAATTAACTTATTTGGAGTTGATTTTGAAGTTTACTTAACTCCTACAGCAAAAGCTTTCGAAGATTTTAAAGATAATTTCTGAAGTGTTATTTATAATACTCAAACTCAATGACACTATAACGCAACTGTAAATATAGGAGCAAACGAAGTAGGATTTGCAGCAAATGAAGCTCAATTAACTAGAGATGTTGTCATTACTTCTGAACACTTGTTCTCAGAAGCAAGTTATGTTCTTGAAAATATTCAAGCTAGTGACCTTTCATTAGAAAATCTTAATGCAACTATTAATAAAATTCCAGGAAATGTTCTTGATCACTCAACAAAAGTAGAAGGAATGTGAAAACCAAACGTTTCTGAAATAGCATTAGCGCAAGAATTTTTAGATAAAGGTGTTAACGTTATTGATATTTACTACGATACTCAACCTAATTCAGATACTAAATCAATTACAGCTAAAGTTGTTGTTGAAAAAGGTGGAATCACTAAGACTATCAATGTTAACATGGAATTTGAATATTCTAAAAACCAGAAGACACTTCAAGAGTATGTTGATACACAATTCGCAACATCAGTTCAAATTCAAAGTGCATATCAAAAGGGTGCACCTCCAGAAGTTATGCTTCCTCTTTTCATAAATACAAACAGTAATATATCAGTTGCTGGTGTTTCATATGTTAATAACCCATCTTTATTCGATAAAGAAGTTGAGCTTGATATTACACTTCAAATGGGATTCTCTATTCTTAAAGTTCCGGGTGTTAAGTTATCATTTGCAATTTCAAAAGCAGATAAAATCTTGAGTAGTGTTGATGATTTTGTTGTGAATCCAACCATAGCACAAGGTTCTCCAAATGTATTTACACCTACGTCAATAGATCCTTCAAGTATTGTTGGTACTAATACTGCCATTTCTTCATTGAAACAAGAGTACTTTCAAATCAAACCACAAGCTAATGGCGATATTTTCACACCAATTGGTACAGCTGAATTCAAAGATATCTTGTTAACACATGACAGTTCAAGAGATGCAAAACTTATTGAAGGTTCTTCTTCGGAGTATAAATCGAATACTGGAACTCCAATCGTAGATA
The DNA here is from genome assembly GCA_029942215.1 of Metamycoplasmataceae bacterium. Taxonomy (GTDB): domain Bacteria; phylum Bacillota_I; class Bacilli_A; order Mycoplasmatales; family Metamycoplasmataceae; genus Mycoplasma_O. The sequence continues at coordinate 7,439 of JAOZTM010000020.1, forward strand.
ATTTATACATTCCACTAAATTACTTATTCTTTGAACTATCTAAATATGAAGATGTTGGAGCAAAATATAATCCTGAAACTTTCTTCATGGATAACAACGTTTCAAGTCCATTAATCGATGATTATAATAGAGAATTTAACGAAGACTGAAAAACTGATCACTTAGTTGAATATCAAAACCTTATTGAGGTTAACAATGGTATTAGATATAACCTTGTAAAACTTTATATGTATGCATTAAACAAATATATTTTT
>JAOZTM010000021.1 GCA_029942215.1 Metamycoplasmataceae bacterium
AGCTAGTTCTATTAATGACTGGAGATCTTTTAATTTCTAACAAAAGAATAATGATGGTAAGAAAAGAAAATATAACTTCACTGCCATTTACAAGAATTGAATCTTATACATATAAAGAAGTTGGTTTCTCGTTTGAAATGAAATCTGGAGAGAAGTTCTTAATAAGAATTCATGACCAAGTTGCTCTCAATAATACAATTTCAAACATAATTGGTAAGAAGGTAAAAAATGCCATTAAAAAACAAAAAAAGTAATTAATCCAACGAATCTGTTTACGCAGAAATAATTACAGATCTTATTCATGTCAATAAAGAAGTAAGCTCTTTACTTAAATTATCTTAAATATGTTTTTTTTTATATAATTTGAATATGAGATTTAATACAACTTATACACAAACAGCATCTTTGAGAGAAACAATCGAAGAACTTGTTCTTTTAAGAACAGAGCTTATTAATCATATAAACAAGAACTTCAAGGTTCTTAGAGTTTCGGTTCCTCTTTATCTTCCAGAAGATTCAGACTTACTAATAAACTTCGAAAATAAAACAAGAGCTATTACATTTGATGAATCGAAAGAATACAAAGTTAATAAAATGCTTTTATCAACAACTAACTGAATGAGAGATCTTTCTAAAAGAATAGACACAAAAGAAAACGAAGGAATCTTTTCTGAAACTCAAACTATCCTTAGGGATGTTCAACAAAAAACATCGAATACATTAACTAAAGAAGAAATAACTCTGCAAGTTAGATTACCAAAAAATAGTGATCATGAAAAGTTTGCTAAGGATTTCTCTTATGAAATGTATGACTTCATTTATTCTCTTATAGAGAAGCAAGCTGTAAAAGACAACAGGAAAAATGCGTATCCAAAAGAAATAAAGATATTCTCATCTCAAAATCTTGAAGTTGAATATCCAGATATCGCTTCAAAAGAGAAAGAATTAAACCATATTAAAAATGAAGATGCTTTTATTCTTTCAGGAGCAGGGAGAAAAAAATTCTCTAATAAGATTCACAAATCAATTCACCCAGGTATTTATGATTTAAAGAATTATTATGAGTTCCTCTTTAGAGATAACGTTAATACTGATGTTATTAAAGTTGCTACTGTTTCAATTCTTGCAAGTGGACAAGACCTTGAAGACCAAATGAAGTATTACAATGTTGGACCTTTGCTAGAAAGAGAGTTCTACGCAAACCTTGCAACACAAGATTACAAAGTAATGGAACTTAAGATTAATGTTTCTAAGCTAGCTATGGTTATTTTAAGAAAAGGACATATCGCTGAAGTTCAAGCTGGAGTTCATACAAAAGAAACAAACATAATGTCAACTAAACATAAAGTTGAGATTATATAAAAGGAGAATTATGAAATATTTTAGAAAAGATTGAATACTATATCAAGAAGCTGCAAATGAAGGTGGGCAAAAACCCGAAGGGCTTTTAGATGTTATTGCGAAACAAGACGATCCTGAAACTAATAAACATGTTCCATTCATTATAGAAACAGAAACTGGATACACAGTTAAAGTTGGAAAGAATGAATTTCATGGAACAGATGAAAAGCATCACACAATGTTTATTGAACTTCAAGTTGATAACAAATTCTTTTACAAAAAGATTGTTGGGTTAAATGAAACTCCTGAAGCTTCATTCAATATTCCTAAAGGAACTGTTGTAAAAGCTCTTGCATTTTGTAATCTACACGGTTTGTTTGAATATACTTTATAATTAGATTACATAGCAGACAAACATATTGGTGGTTATGAGCCAATTAGTCAAATAGAATAATTCACTATACGAATAAGAGTCCTTATAGGGGTGGTACGTTGGTCCCCTATAGGACTTTTTTATATAAAAGGAGGTTGTCATGGGAAAGTTAATTAAAAACTCGTTAGGATACGATTGTGATCTTTACGTATATCAAGATAAAGAAATGTTTAACTATTCTGTTGACACAATTCTTTTAGGTAACTTTGCATCTGTAAACTCTTCAACAAACAATATGTTGGAAGTTGGAACTAACAATGGAGCTCTTTCAATATTTGTTTCTGAAAGAAAGAAGAGTTTAAAGATACATGCAATCGAAATTCAAAAAGAAGCAATTGATATTGCTCAGAAGAATATCGAGTTAAATAAAAAGGAAGATCAAATTTCATTAGAACACATTGATTTTCTTGAATACTATAAGAGACATGCAAAGAACCAAGAAAAGAAATTTGACTCTATTATTTGTAATCCTCCATTCTATAAAGTTGATTCTTCTATAAGAAGAGATGGATCAGATCTTCTATATGGAGCAACACACGAAGTTCATATGACTCTTGAACAATTGATTGAAGGAGCTTCAAAGATAATAGAACAAAAAGGTTATCTAGCAATTGTTGAACCAACAGAAAGACTTGTAGATATATTTGTTCTCTTAAGAAAATATGGATTCGAACCAAAAAGAGTTCAAATGATACATCCAAGAGAAACACAGAAATCAAACCTTGTTCTTGTAGAAGCAAGATTCAAGAGTGGATGAGGAACTCATTTCCTAGAGAACTTGTATTTACATACAAATGATATGAGTGAACATGAATACAGAGATGAAATAATAAAACTGTACAAACCAATAAAAGTGAAAGGAAGTAATGATGAATAAAAAAACATTCTATATAACAACACCAATATACTATCCATCTGGAGATTTACATATCGGACATCTATATACAACTACGTTGGCAAGAACATTTGCTAACTATAAAGAGTTGAATGGATACGATGTTAAGTTTTTAACTGGTGCTGATGAGCATGGTCAAAAGATCGAATCAAAAGCTAAAGAGCAAAACATAGATCCACAGGAATACGTAGACAACATGAGTTCAAGTTTTGAAAACTTGTGAAAGAAATTAGAAATCAAATACGATTACTTTTCTAGAACAACTAATCAAAACCATAAGAGCGCAGTTGCTCAAATCTTTTCTACTTTACTAAGTAAAGAGATTATCTACAAAGGAAAATACAACGGACTTTATTCTGTACAAGATGAAGAGTTTTTCACAATCACTCAAGCAGAAAAGAAAGATGATGGTTATTACCATCCTGTGTCAGGTCACAAGCTTGAGACTATTGAAGAAGAATCTTATTTCCTTAAAATCAGTGAGTACCAAGACTGATTGAAAACTTACATTGCAGACAATCCTAAGTTTATTATTCCTGAGAAGATTGTTAATGAGTTGTTAAACAACTTCGTTGATAAAGGTCTTGAAGACCTATCTGTTTCAAGAACTTCATTTGATTGAGGAATTAAAGTTAATGAAGATGACAAGCATGTTATATATGTTTGACTAGATGCTTTGAACAACTATATAACTGCTTTAGGTTACAACTCAGACGATACAAGTGACTTTGACAAGTATTGAACTAACGGAGATGAGATAGTTCATCTTGTTGGTAAAGAGATAACAAGGTTCCATTGTATCTACTGACCAATCATTCTTAAAGCTCTTGACTTACGTCAACCTACAACAATACTTTCTCATGGATGAATAATTACTCCAGAAGGTAAGATGTCAAAATCAAAAGGAAACGTAATTAATCCAATCGAACTTATTGAAGAGTTCGGTGTTGAGCAAGTTAAGTATTTCTTTGGTTCACAAATCAAGCTTGGTAAAGATGGTATCTTTGATAAAGAAATACTAAAGAACTCAATCAACTCAGATCTTGCTAATAACTTTGGAAACCTATTATCAAGAACAGTTGCAATGACTCTTCAAAACTTTGACAAGCCTGTAACCCTAAAGGGTTCACTTGAAAAAGTTGATAAAGAAATCTTTGAACTGATTGAAACAACTCTTAAAGATTACAAAGAGAACTTCGACAAGTTTGATATCACTGAAGCGTTTGAAGTTGTATTCAGTCTTTCTAGAAAGCTTAATGGTTATATAGATGTAACAGAACCATGAACGCTTAAAGAAGATAAAGAAAGACTTGAAGTTGTATTGAATACTTTATTGAATGGAATCTACACTGTTACAACTTTGTTGTCAGTATTAATACCTAACAAAGCCGAACTTGCTAGACAATCATTAAACATTGATGAACTAAGTCTTGATAAGATCTTAGACTTCAAGAAGTTTGACGAAGTCATAGTTAATAAAGGTGAAGTATTGTTTGAAAGAATTGCTTAAGCTACGGCTTGGCAATTTTTTGTAATTCAATATTCTATATAATAGTTCTATGGGTAATAAAATATATATACAAAACCAAAGCACTGAGAACTTTAAGTTCAAAAGACTATATAAGAAAGTATTTAAAACTACTTTAGTACATTTGAACATAACTGAGAAAACTGAAGCTAACGTTATCATTCTTGACAATAAAGGTATCAAAGCTATTTCAAAGAAATACAAGAAGGTTGATAAAGCAACTGATGTTCTTTCTTTCCCTGCGGACTGAAAAGAATTAAATAAAGTTATTGGATACAACATGCTTGGTGATATCTTTATTTCATACGAAAAGATAAATGTTCAAGCCGAAAAATTCGGACACTCTTTAAAAAGAGAATGAGCTTATATCTTTGTTCATGGCCTTTTACATTTAATTGGATACGATCACAAAACAAAAAAAACTGAAACAGAAATGAACGAATTGGCTAAAATTATATTAATGGAAGTAGGTGTAGAGAGAAATGCTTAGAACGTTAAAAAACATAAGAAGAAAATTCTTTTACTCATTCGTTGGGTTCTGAATAGCACTTAAAGAAGAGAAGTCAATTCTTGCATATTTATTTATCTACGCTATTTTTATAGGACTAGGTATTTGATTAAAACTAACACCTACTCAATGAGCTGTTGTTGTAATCACAATGTTTATCACTGTTGCTATAGAAGTTATCAATACAGCTTTAGAAGCTGCAGTTGATGCTATCTCGTTCCAGTACAACATTAAAGTTAAGAAGATCAAAGATATAGCAGCTGGTGCTACATTGGTAATGACAACAGGATTGTTTGTTACATTAGGAATTATTTATATACCAGCACTGATGGGAGTTATTTAAATGAATAATAAATTACAAGAATTACTAAAGAACGCACATTCACCATATTCAAAAGTTAATGTTGCAGCAATCGCCGTTACTAAAGATGGAACAGAATATAACGGAGTTAATGTTGAGAATGCTTCATTCGGAGCAACTATATGTGCAGAACGTTCAGCAATGCTTTCAGCAGTTTCTCAAGGAACTAAAGCTGGAGACATTACTGAAGTACATTTAACATCTTCACTTTCAAAACCATTGTTCCCATGTGGAATGTGTTTACAAATGATGGTTGAACTTATGTCAGCTGATGCTAAAGTATTCATTTACGATAACAATGAAGTTATTACTAAATCATTAAAAGAATTACTTCCTTACGGAGTAAGTAAAGAAAGCTTTGAATGAAAGTAGGTTTTGTCGCTGTAGTTGGAAGACCTAACGTTGGTAAGTCATCTTTGGTAAATTCAATACTGAATTACAAAGTAGCTATCACATCAGACAAACCTCAAACAACAAGAGATCAAATAAAAGGAATCTACAATGATGAAGATTCACAGATTGTTTTTATTGATACTCCTGGAATACATAAACCAAAACAAACCTTAGGTGAATCATTAAACAAAAGTGCATACAGTGCTTTAAAGGATGTAGAACTAGTTCTTTTTCTTCAACCAGTTAATGAAGACATTGGTCCTGGAGATAGATTGATCATCGAAAAGATTGGTAACCATAATAGAGCTGCTGTAGTTACTAAGATAGATTCATCAAACGAAAAAGAAGTAGTTAACAAAGTTAATCAATTAAAGAAACTTGGTTTTGAAACTGTTGTTGCTACATCTGTTGAGATCGGAGAATCAATCACTTCGATAATATCTTTTATAAAAGAACACATGGTTGAAGGTGAACCTTTCTACGATAGAGAACAAGTAACTGATAGATCAATGAGATTTATCTCAAAGGAAACAATCAGAGAAAGTGCAATCAATATGACTAAACACGAACTTCCTCATTCAGTAGGAGTTGTTATCGATGACTTCAAGGAAGCTGAAGATCAATACACAATCTCTGCTTCTATTTATATAGAAAGAGAATCACAAAAAGGAATTCTTGTTGGTAAAGATGGATCAATGATTAAGAAGATTGGTACATCAGCTAGAAGAAAGCTTGCTTATTCATTTGACAAGAAAGTTCACTTAGAACTAAGAATTAAAGTTAAGAAGAACTGAACTTCAAAACCCGAAGAAATAATAAAAATGGGATACTAAGGATTACTATGAGCGAATCAAAAGAAGTTGGACTAGTAGTAAAAATACTTGATTACGATGACTACGATCAAGTTGTAACAATCATTACTTCTGATGAAGTATTGTCTTTTATTGCGCTCGGAGTTAGAAAGATAAACTCTAAGAATAGAATAGCTCTTCAACTAGGAAACATAATAGAAGTTGAACTATTCAGAGCAAGACTAAAAGGAAAGTTGTCTAAATTAAAACGTTCAACTATCGTTATGCAACCCCCTATAAAAGAGCTCGATACAGCCAATGTTTTGCTTCTTGTTATAAAATACTTGTCTAGAATTCAAAACTCTCCAGGAGATATCTTAACTTCCATATTTGAGTGTTTCCACGCATTAGGAAGTGAGTACAATCACCACATAAAAGTATTTATTCTGTTTAATTACCTAAAAACTATTGGGGAGAATCCTCAATTGGCTGGATGTATTGAATGTGGAAGTATGGATCATATTATTGGTTTCGAATTCTACAAAGGTGGATACACGTGTGTGAAGCATACAAAAGAAAAGAGAAGCCTAGAATTCTTAAAAGCTATACAAGTACTTGACAAGTCTTTTAATACATACAAAGAAACAGACTCGTCAGTAAACAAATTAATATTCAAAGAACTTGAAGTCTTTATTAATAAATAGTTAAATCAAAGAATATTTATTTGAGTGTTCTTTTTTAATCCTAACTATA